>NZ_JBSVWF010000019.1:0-98858 GCF_054071635.1 Pseudomonas sp. SDO52101_S400
GTCGACTGACACACCGCATTCGCGAGCAAGCCCGCTCCCACAAGGATTGCGGCGTTTTGAAGACAGCATCAGACGAATACCCCTCTGTACCGAATAACAACAGCTAGAGGTGATTCCCCATGTCGTCAGCCAGTTCCTCCTCCACCGTCCACCCTGTCGACCGCGTCCTGCCGGTGCGACAGATGCTCACCCTCGGCCTGCAGCACATGGCCGTCTCGTACATCGGCGCCATCGCCGTGCCGTTGATAGTCGCCAGTGCCCTGAAGATGTCCCACGCCGACACGGTGGTGCTGATCAGCACCACACTGTTCTGCTCCGGCATCGCCACCCTGTTGCAGACCGTCGGATTCTGGAAGTTCGGCGTGCGCCTGCCGATCCTGCAAGGCGTGGCGTTCAGCAGCGTGGGCCCGGTGATCGCCATCGGCAGCAACCCGGAGGTGGGCTTCGCCGGGGTCTGCGGAGCGGTGATCGGCGCAGGGATTTTCACCCTGCTGATGGCGCCGTTCGTGGGCCGCTTGCGACGGTTTTTCCCGCCGGTGGTCACTGGTTGCATCGTCACGGTGATCGGTCTGCAGCTGTTCCCGATTGCCTATGAATGGGTCGGTGGCGGGCGCAACGCGAGCAACTTCGGCGCCCCGGCATTCCTCGCCGTCGCGGTGGTGGTGTTGCTGACCATCCTGCTGGTCAACCGCTATGGCAGCCCGTTGCTGCGCAACATGGCGGTGCTGGTGGGGATGCTGGTGGGCGCCGGTCTGGCTTACGGCCTGGGCATGGGCAACTTTCACAGCGTCGAAGACGCGCCATGGCTGACCGTGCCCTACCCGTTCTATTTCGGCCTGCCGACTTTCAGCCTGATTCCCATCGCCACAATGGTCGTGGTGATGATCGTGCAGATGGTCGAGTCCATGGGCCTGTTTGTGGCCATCGGCGACATCGTCGACAAACCGGTGGATGACAAACAAGTGATCAACGGCCTGCGCGCCAATGGCCTGGCCAGCACCATCGCCGGGATGTTCGCCGCGTTTCCGTTCATTGCCTTCATGGAGAACGTCGGGCTGGTGATCCTGACCGGCGTGCGCAGCCGCTGGGTGGTGGCGATCAGCGGTCTGCTGATGTGCTCGATTGCCTTGGTGCCGAAGGCCGGAGCGATCATCGCCTCGATGCCGACCGCCGCGCTGGGCGGTGCCGGCATCGCCATGTTCGGCGTGGTTGCGGCGGCCGGCATCCAGACCCTGGCCAAGGTCGACTACGAGCGCAATCGCTACAACGTGCTGATCGTCGGTTTCACCATTGCCGCCGCCCTGGTGCCGGTGCTCGCCCCGACCCTGTTCAAACAACTGCCCGAGTGGTCACAGCCGTTCCTGCACAGCAGCGTGGTCATCGCTTGCCTGGTGTCGGTGCTGCTCAACGCGGCGCTCAACGGCGTCAGCGTGCCAGAAACCACAGCCGGCAAATCCGCCTCGCACATCCTCTGACTGGAGCTGCCCATGACTCAACTTCAAAACATCCTGATCAAGCACCCGGTCGCGGTGATGACCGGCCTGCGCGGCCCCCGCGCCCGGGCCGGCGCCGTGGACATCCGCGTGGTCAACGGCCGGATCGCGGAAATGGCCGCCAACCTTGAGCCGCAACCCGGCGAACGGGTCATCGACGCTCGAAATTCGGTGGTCTATCCGGGCTGGATCAACACCCACCATCACCTGTTCCAGAACCTGCTCAAAGCCGTGCCCGAAGGCTTGAATCAGGACCTGCAAGGCTGGCTGGCCAGCGTGCCCTACCCGCGCCTGAACCGCTTCACCCCGCAACTGGCGCGGATTGCCGCACGGCTGGGGATGGTCGAATTGCTGCTGTCCGGTGTCACCACCTGCGCCGATCACCACTACCTCTACCACGCCCACGGCAGCACCGAGACCGGCGACTTGCTGTTCGACCTTGCCGAGGAATTCGGCCTGCGTTTCGTGCTCTGCCGTGGCGGTGCGCTGGAGTCTGCCAGCGCGCATCCGGGCTTCTCGAAAACCGCGCTGCAACCGGAATCCCTGGAGCAAATGGTCGGTGACATCGAACGGCTGAAATCACGCTACCACCAGGACTCCCCGGATGCCTTGCGCCGGGTGGTCGTGGCGCCAACCACGCCGACCTTCTCGCTGCCGCCAACGCTGCTGCGCGAACTGGCGCACACCGCCCGAGGCATGGGACTGCGCTTGCACACGCACCTGTCGGAAACCCAGAACTACGTGAACTTCTGCCGCGACAAGTACAACTGCCTGCCGGTGGAATTCGTCGCCGAACACGAATGGCTCGGCCCGGACGTCTGGTTCGCCCACGCCGTACACCTGCAACCGGGGGAGATCCGCATGCTCGCCCAGACCGGCACCGGCGTTTCCCATTGCCCGGTGAGCAACGCCCGGCTGGGCAGCGGTGTCGCGCCGATCCCGCAGATGTATGAAGCCGGCGTGCCGATCTCCCTCGGTGTCGACGGCGTGGCCTCCAACGAATCTGGCAGCATGGTCGGCGAAGCCAACACCGCGTGGCTGATCCACCGCGCCGAACAAGGTGCCTCGGCCACCACCGCCGAGGACGTCATCCACTGGGGCACGGCGGGCGGCGCACAAGTGCTCGGCCTCGGCGCGGTCGGTACGCTGGAAGTGGGTCAGGCAGCTGATCTGGTGATCTACAGCCTCGAGCATCCGCGCTTCTACGGATTCCACGACAGCGCCGTCGCACCGGTCGTCGCGGGTGAGCCGATTGCCGTGAAATACAGCCTGGTGGGTGGGCGGATCGTCGTCGACAACGGCGTGATTCCGGGGCTGGATATCGAGCGGATGCGGGCCGAGGCCTGGGAGGGAGTGCAGGCGATGATGAAGGTCGACGATTGATGCATCACCCGGTGGGAGCGACGGTGCGACGATTGGTCTCGTCAGCTCCCACCGGCGACATTCGCGACTTCCGGCTTTCTCGACTAACGTTAGTACCTCATCGGATTGAGCCCCTGCCAGCAAGACCGGGCTCTTGATCAAGGAGAGACTGATGACATCCAACCGCCTCATCGAACAGACCTATCGCACTTGGTCCAGCCCTATCCTGCTGGAGCTGAAAAAGCGCGAGCACCAGATGGCGCCGGCCGAACGCCAGGCGCTCGAGAATGTGCTGGTGGAAAGACGATTGCTGGACGTGGGCAACCCGAATGGCAGTGACCGTCGCAAGGGTTCGGCGAACAGCAACGAAAGGCCTGGATAAATTACCTGACGATGTACTGAAACTGTGGGAGCAGAAATGCTCCCGCAGGAACAACGTCGCCAGGTCACAGGGTAGTTGTCGAGTCATCCACCCCTGAAGCCTCTCACAACTGACGACTGGACTTTGCTCCCCCCCGCCCGGCCCCTCTGGCAAGGAGATCAACGATGATTCTGATCGCGCGCCCGCTGCTCAGCTCCCCCCAGGCACTCGGTGCCTTGCGCCTGTGGGTCGGTGTGTTTGGTGTCGTCAATCCTGCGCCGCCTGCCTTCGCGTCAGGTTCGAAACCTGATGCATTGAAAACCCTGGGGCCTGGCCCCTTCGGGCAATTTTTCGCCATCCGCGATGGCGTCACCGACGGTAGCGGTCAGGCACTCAATCATCAGGGCATTTTCACATTGCCGAGGATCGGTCCCGGCCAGTCCCAGGTCATTCGCATCACAACGGGCGCACTGAGCAAGGATTTCACGTTCATCACGCAACCTGACCAGGTGCCACTGAGCGAACCGCTGAATCTATTGCTCGGTTCCTGTTACTACCAACCCAATGACGACGGCGGACTTTTGACCTCCCGGGTTCGCCGACTGCCAACCCAATACCGTCCCCACCTGTCTTTGCTGGCGGGAGACCAGGTTTATCTCGATGTTCCAGTCGTCGGCTCATGGCGGCTCACGCTGGATGCGATCAGGCAAATGATCGGTGACAAGTACTTCACGAACTGGTGCTCCGACCATTTGCACGTGTCCGGACTGCAAACCCTGTTGCAAGCCGCGCCCACCGCGTGCATCCCCGATGACCATGAATTCTGGAACAACTATCCGCTGTTCCAGGCACAGGTGCTTCCGCAGCTCTGGATAAACAACGGCCAGTGGGCGGCCACGGCAATGGAGTTGTACGAGGACTATCAGCTGGGCAATCAACATTCCCAGATACTCGACATGGACAGTTTTCAACGTATCGAAATCGATCCGCTGAGCATCCTGATGCTCGACACCCGCAGCCGTCGGGACAACAAATTCATTCAACTGATGCCGCCCGCGGCCGAAGCGGAACTTGCTCAATGGGCCGCAGACCTGATCAAGGCCAAACAGAACAACGCGCCCAAAGTCGGAGTGCTTTCGGCCGGTCAGCCGCTGTTCACCGACCCGCCCGGTGTTCTTGGCCGACGCTTCATTGATGGCGATCTGGCCAATTACCGTCAGTTCGAGAAAATCGAGAAGCAACTGGTCAATCTGGCCAGCCACGGCATTCCGGTCGTCTTCCTCACCGGTGATGTTCATTGGAGTCGTGTTTGCGTGGCGCGCTATGGCACCTTCCCGACCCCCATGCTGTTTGAAGTGATCTGCTCGCCAGCCACCCTGATCCCCCGTGACAGCCTGAAAGACATCGCATGGGACACGCTTCGTGGCGAAGCCTGGCCCGGCTACCCCGATCCTCTTGAACCCCTGCCCAAATTCGGGCGAAACAACAGTTTCAAGATCTCCAAATCGACAGACGACGGTTACTTTTCCTGCAAGGGCAACCAGATTTCGGTCCTGCAGTTCAAGCGCGCCGGAGGGGGACTGGACATGACTGTGAATTTCTTCGATGTCAGCGATGAACCGCGTCTGCAAAAAACCAAAAGCACCCAGCCCTACAAACTTCGCTTCTATTGATTGCTTCCACAAGGAGACTCGCCATGGCGCATGCTCATAATTCTTCGGCAGAAAAACCCAATCCGAAATTCAAGGAGCTCAAACGCAACAAACAGGAAAACAACGAAGAGTGGGTGCAGCGTGCGATTCAGAAACTGGGCCTGAGTCTGGAAAAATGGTCCTTCATTGCCTTGTTCGGTGCCGATGACATCATGGCGTTCCGGCTACGGGTCGCGCAGTCTCACCTGCGCAATGACCTGCTGCCTTCCTACTGGTCCGATGCAGCGCTGATCAAGGTTGACGAGAAGGATCCCGCGCTGCTCACGGCCATTCATGTGCCGTTGTTCCAACCGGAAAATGCTGAATTCGCCACCAAACGCAATGGCGTGATCGAGCAATCTCTTCGGCATTTCACCAACGCCGAGCGCTGGCAGAACGTTTGTGTCATTGCCCTGCCGGTGGCCCAGGCCACCGTGCTCGAACTGGTCGAACACTTCAAGACCTCACGCTCGCCAGTGGACAGTCTCGATTATCTGCTGCGCTGGCTGGCGTTCGCCTGGGGCGCTGGACGCACGTCCAACCCGATTCATGAAGGCATCGGCCTGCCTTCGGCCACCATGCTTGAAGTGGTGTACAACAATGCACAGTTCGATCTGACCCCGGGGCTCGAGTCCCGTGCGTCCTGTCCCGAATATCTGTGGATCATGGCCAAGTATTGGTACACGTACTACGAACAGGTCGGTACTCGGGAGATTCCTCGTGGCTATTTCCATAAGCCGCAGGATTTCATGATCCATGAGCGCAGTTGAATGAAGCTCAGTGGCCGGACCTGCCATCCGGCCACCCTGGTACCGATACCGCGAGCCCCAGTGTGAGGATTTCCTTGCGCAATATTGCACGCTCGGCAACGGCCACTCCGCCACACCACTCAAGCGGCAGCAACCGGCTGAGTTTCTGCCGGCTGATGTCAGAACCGGCCAGGAAGAAACTGCGGTTTTCGCAGATGCCGATGATGTTCAGCAACCAGTCGTCCCCCTGCCCGGCCATCCAGCGAGAAATCATCGCCTCATTTTCCCCGATCAACCGGCCGGCATCCCAAACGGTCATCTGCGCAAAGGCAGCCGGCAGACCGGTTTCAGGCTTCATGCGTTTCAGGTCCACCGCCAACGCGGCGCAAAGATCCTTTTCGATTGATTCCTGACATTCAAGAAAGTACCGCTCAGGCCAATCCACAGCCAGGTCTGCCGATCGGGCGAGTGTTTCGTAGGCCCGGACATCCGCAGCGCCGGTCATCCGACTGGTGAAATTCAAGGTGTTATCCAGAATCGCCGTGGCCAGCAACGCCGCACTGCAAGTGCTGATCAGTGGCAACCGGCCTGCCGCTTCCCATCGTTCGAAAACCTGTGTGGCCGCGGCCCCGATGGGGCGAATATCGGCGGCAGGCCCCAGCCTGTCCAGCCAGTATTTTTCAAAGCCCGGGTGATGATCAATGACTTCAACGACACGATCCAGAACCACCATCGGGTCGAAGTGCTGGTAATCGGAGACATCAACCAGCACGAACTCGTCGTTCGATGTCGGGCAGTAATCGTGCAGAGCAGCGCCCCAGCCGAGCACGGTTTTCGAAACGCTGGCGTTGGGTTTCGCACTACTGACGGCGCGAGCAGGAATGCCTTGCAGGTTGAGCAACTCTGCGTAGGCGATGCAGCAGGCGTAGGCATCGATGTCCAGATACGCCGAGCCTGAGGTGATGACTTTGATGGGCGACATTGCGCGTCCCTGACTTCCTTTTCAGGGACGGCAACGTCGCACGAACAGATGACAGTTTGAAGTCAGGCGGCGCGTTGTCCTCCCGCCACCGCCGCCGAAGCCGCCAGCATCGCCCGCAGCAACACCGCACAGCCGGCCGCCAGATCGTCCGGCGCGGCGTTTTCGATTTCGTTGTGGCTGATGCCGCCTTCGCACGGCACGAAGATCATCCCGGCCGGGCCGAGTTCGGCGAGGAAGATTGCGTCGTGGCCGGCGCCGCTGACGATGTCCATGTGCGACAGGCCCAGGCCTTTGGCGGCGCCGCGCACGGCTTCGACACAGCCTTTTTCGAAGTACAGCGGCGGGAAGTCGGCGGTCGGGGTCAGTTCATAGGTCAGGCCGTGTTCTTCGCAGGTGGCTTCGATGACTTGCTTGACCTCGGCGATCATCGAGTCGAGGCGTGCCGGTTCCAAGTGCCGGAAGTCGAGGGTCATGCGCACCTCTCCGGGAATGACGTTGCGCGAGCCCGGATAGGCTTGCAGGCAACCGACCGTGCCGCAGGCGTGGGGTTGATGGCCGAGCGCTGCACGGTTGACCGCGCCGACGATGACCGAGGCCCCCACCAACGCATCCTTGCGCAGGTGCATCGGAGTCGGGCCGGCGTGGGCTTCGACGCCGCGCAATTTCAGGTCGAACCACTTCTGCCCCAGCGCGCCGAGCACCACGCCGATGGTTTTGTGTTCGTCCTCCAGAATCGGGCCTTGCTCGATATGCGCTTCG
The DNA here is from genome assembly GCF_054071635.1 of Pseudomonas sp. SDO52101_S400. Taxonomy (NCBI): domain Bacteria; kingdom Pseudomonadati; phylum Pseudomonadota; class Gammaproteobacteria; order Pseudomonadales; family Pseudomonadaceae; genus Pseudomonas; species Pseudomonas sp. SDO52101_S400. The sequence goes on from NZ_JBSVWF010000019.1 coordinate 7,398, forward strand.
AAATAGGCACCGATCTTGTGCCCGCTGACCTTGCGCGGCCCGGCGTAGCCGATGGCGTTCAGCGCTTCGCCGACCGTTACGCCGTCGGCATCGACCTTGGCCAGGGTTTCTTCGAGGGTGAATTTTTCCGCAAACACGCCAGAGCCCATCATGCAAGGGGCGAAGCGCGAGCCTTCTTCGTTGGTCCAGACCACGACTTCCAGCGGCGCCTCGGTTTCCACGCCCAGGTCATTGAGGGTGCGCAGCACTTCGACCCCGGCCAGCACGCCGAAGCAGCCATCGAACTTGCCGCCGGTAGGCTGGGTGTCGATGTGGCTGCCGGTCATCACCGGCGGCAGGTTCGGGTTGCGCCCGGGGCGGCGGGCGAAAATGTTGCCGACTTCATCGACCGTGACGCTGCAACCGGCGTCCTTGCACCACTGCACGAACAGGTCGCGGGCCTGGCGGTCAAGGTCGGTCAGGGCCAGGCGACAGACCCCGCCCTTGACTGTCGCGCCGAGCTTGGCCAGTTCCATGAGCGACGCCCACAAGCGGTCGCGGTTGATGTGCTGATGGGTCGATTGCAGAACGTCTACGGCTGCGTTCATGGGGATCTCCTCAGGCAGTTCTTATGGGAATTACAACGGCGATTTGACGATGACCGGGCTGGTCCGCATCGCGCACAACCCGTAATAGATCAACCCGCCCAGCGCCGAGCCGGTGAACCAGCCGTAGCTGTAAAACCAGCTGAATGCGCTGCTGCCCAGCGACAGCAGGGTCAGCACCACCGGCACGCCGAACGCGATGAACCCGGACCAGTTCCACGCCGGATACACGTCGTCGCGATACAGGCCGGCCAGGTCCAGTTGTTGTTTCTTGATCAGGAAATAGTCCACCACCATGATCCCGGCAATTGGCCCGAGCAGACTGGAATAGCCCAGCAGCCAGTTCGAATACACGGTTTCCAGGCTGAGGTCGGAGACGATCCAGCCGAGTTTTTTCAGCAGCTCATGGCCCATCAACGCGAGGCCGACGAGCCCGGTGAGAATCACTGCCTTGGTGCGGTTGATGACCTTGGGCGCGATGTTCTGGAAGTCGTTGGTGGGCGAAACGATGTTGGCAGCGGTATTGGTCGACAGTGTGGCGATGATGATCAGCGCCATGGCCACCGCGACCCACACCGGGCTCTGGATATGGCCGATCAAAGTCACCGGATCGGAGACGCTGACACCCACCAGTTTCACTGACGCGGCGGTCATCACCACGCCCAGTGCGGCGAACAGGAACATGGTCAGCGGCAGGCCGAAAATCTGCCCGAGGATCTGATCCTTCTGGCTGCGGGCATAACGGCTGAAATCGGGAATGTTCAGCGACAATGTGGCCCAGAAGCCGACCATCGCCGTCAGCCCGGCGGCGAAGTAACTGACTACGCTCGCGCCTTCGGGACGCTTCGGCGGAATCGCCAGCAATTCAGTCATCGACACATTCGGCATCGCCCACACCAGCAGCCCGATGCCAACCGCCACCAGCAGCGGCGCCGACAAGGTTTCCAGCCATTTGATCGACTCGGCGCCACGGATCACCACCCACAGGTTGAGCGACCAGAAGATCATGAAGCCGATCACCTCCCCCGTACCACCCAGAGACTTCCAGCCCTCGAATACAGAGCCGAGAAACAGGTGAATCGCCAGCCCGCCGAACATGGTCTGGATGCCGAACCAGCCGCACGCCACCAGCGCCCGGATCAGGCATGGCACGTTGGAACCGAGAATCCCGAACGACGAACGCAACAGCACCGGAAACGGAATGCCGTATTTGGTGCCGGGAAACGCGTTGAGCGTGAGAGGAATCAGGACGATGACGTTGGCGAACAGAATCGCCAGCAGCGCCTCGCCGACGGTCAGGCCGAAATACGCGGTGAGCACCCCGCCGAGGGTGTAGGTCGGCACGCAGATCGACATGCCGATCCATAGCGCGGTGATGTGCCATTTGTTCCAGGTTCGTTCGCGCACCTTGGTCGGTGCCATGTCGTGGTTGTAACGGGGACTGTCGAGGACGTCGCTGCCGGCTTCGAGTTCGAACAAGCCGTCGCGCTCGATCACTTGCGATCTGTTCTGTTGCATGGCCGCTCCACTGTTTCTTCTGATTATTTTTTGCTCATCAGGCGGCTGCACACGCAGGTGCGAACCGGACGATGGCCGGAGGAACTGACAACTTTCATGCACCGGCCATGGTGTCAGCGGCGGCATCAATAAACGTGCCGGGGGAACCGCTTGGCGCTAGGGCCGTGCTTTCAACTTTGCGTAACCAACTGATGTTTATCAGTTTTAATTATTCACCCTGTGAGGCCTCGAAAACTTGACTGAACACTCAGGCTAAATGCCGGGCAAGTTGTCCGAACTGTCAGGACTCAATCTGGTGCACTGCACTTTTTTTCATCATGGGTGATCAACCGCAGCTCAACTTCAAGCGGCTGATTTCACATAGGAAATCTTGCTCATATTTCCAACCTGTCAAGTGCGTCAAAATGGTGAAGCGCCTCACCATTTTGGTGATTTGTGATTTTTATAGTTATTTTTCAATAACTTAAAACCGCAATAAGCTTATAAAAAATAATCTTGCTCAATTGCAGAACTGCGACTAGCGTCTATTCCTGACAGCACTGACAAGATTACGCATTGGGTGCTGCAAACAATAAAACACTAGAACCGGCACAAGTCGGTCATGCCTGCGAGGAACTCGGAATGTCTCTGTTGATCCGTGGCGCCACCGTTGTTACCCATGATGAAAGTTACCGCGCCGATGTCTATTGCGCTGACGGCGTGGTCAAAGCCATTGGTGAAAACCTGGATGTTCCCGCCGGCGCCGAAGTGCTCGATGGCAGCGGCCAGTACCTGATGCCCGGCGGCATCGATCCGCACACTCACATGCAACTCCCGTTCATGGGCACCGTGGCCAGCGAAGACTTCTACAGCGGCACCGCCGCAGGCCTGGCCGGCGGCACCACCTCGATCATCGATTTCGTGATTCCCAATCCGCAGCAATCGCTGCTCGAAGCCTTTCACCAATGGCGCGGCTGGGCGGAAAAATCCGCGTCGGACTATGGCTTCCACGTCGCGATCACCTGGTGGAGTGATCAGGTGCGGGAGGAAATGGCCGAACTGGTCAGCCATCACGGGATCAACAGCTTCAAGCATTTCATGGCCTACAAGAACGCGATCATGGCCGCCGACGACACGCTGGTGGCGAGCTTCGAACGCTGCCTGGAACTCGGCGCCGTGCCGACCGTGCACGCGGAAAACGGCGAACTGGTCTATCACCTGCAACGCAAACTGATGGCCCAAGGTATTACCGGGCCGGAAGCACATCCGCTGTCGCGGCCATCGCAGGTCGAAGGGGAAGCCGCGAGCCGGGCGATCCGTATCGCTGAAACCATCGGCACACCGCTGTATCTGGTGCACGTCTCGACCAAGGAAGCCCTCGACGAAATCACCTATGCCCGCAGCAAGGGCCAACCGGTCTACGGCGAAGTGCTGGCCGGGCATCTGCTGCTGGACGACAGCGTCTACCGGCACCCGGACTGGCAGACCGCCGCCGGTTACGTGATGAGCCCGCCGTTCCGCCCGCGCGGGCATCAGGAGGCGCTTTGGCATGGCTTGCAGAGCGGCAATCTGCACACCACCGCCACTGACCATTGCTGTTTCTGCGCCGAGCAGAAAGCCGCCGGCCGCGACGATTTCAGCAAGATCCCCAACGGCACCGCCGGGATCGAAGACCGCATGGCGGTGTTGTGGGATGAAGGGGTGAACTCGGGGCGGCTGTCGATGCAGGACTTCGTCGCCCTCACCTCCACCCACACCGCAAAAATCTTCAATCTCTATCCGCGCAAGGGCGCGATCCGAGTTGGCGCCGATGCCGATCTGGTGCTGTGGGATCCGCAAGGCACCCGCACCATCTCCGCCAAGACCCACCATCAGCAGGTGGACTTCAACATCTTCGAAGGCAAGACCGTGACCGGTGTGCCGAGCCATACCATCAGCCAGGGCCGGGTGGTCTGGGCCGATGGCGACCTGCGCGCCGAGCGCGGGGCGGGCCGGTACATTGAACGGCCGGCGTATCCGGCGGTGTTTGATTTGCTGAGCAAGCGGGCTGAGTTGCATAAGCCAGTTGCGGTTAAACGCTGAAATCCAGGCCTTCGGCCTTCGTCGGCACGCCGCCCGGAACAAGCCCGCTCCCACATTTGAAATGCGTACTCCTGTGGGAGCGGGCTTGCTCGCGAAGGGGGCCGCACAGACAACACAAAAAACCACTGCCCGACAGAGGCAGAAAACCTCAAATAACCGTGAGGCAAAAAACCGTGATCGAGACCCTGAACCATCTCCCGCACCCGCACGAAAGTGCCGCCGCCCTCGCCGGCCATTTCACCGATCTGGCGCCGCCGCTCAACGACCGTCAGGCGCATCTGGAAGCCTCACGCTGCCTGTATTGCTACGATGCGCCGTGCGTGAATGCATGCCCGAGCGAGATCGACATTCCGTCGTTCATCCGCAATATCCATCAGGACAACGTGCCCGGTGCGGCGCAGAAAATCCTCTCGGCGAACATCCTCGGCGGCAGTTGCGCGCGGGTCTGTCCGACCGAAATCCTCTGCCAGCAAGCCTGCGTACGCAACAACGCCCACGAATGCGCGCCGGTGCTGATCGGCCTGCTGCAACGCTACGCCGTGGACAATGCGCACTTCACCGAGCACCCGTTCCAGCGCGCCGCCGCCACCGGTAAACGCATCGCCGTGGTCGGTGCCGGCCCGGCCGGCCTGTCCTGCGCGCATCGCAGCGCCATGCACGGGCATGACGTGGTGATTTTCGAAGCGCGGGAGAAGGCTGGCGGGCTCAACGAATACGGGATCGCCAAGTACAAACTGGTGGACGACTACGCGCAGAAGGAGCTGGATTTCCTCCTGCAAATCGGCGGCATCGAAATCCGCCACGGGCAGAAACTCGGTGACAACCTGACCTTGAGCGAACTGCATCAGCAGTTCGACGCGGTGTTCCTCGGCCTCGGCCTGAACGCCAGCAAACAACTCGGCCTGTCCCACGAAGACGCCCCCGGTCTGCTCGCCGCCACCGACTACATCCGCGAACTGCGCCAGGCCGATGACCTGTCGCAATTGCCGTTGGCCGAACACTGCATCGTCCTGGGCGCCGGCAACACCGCCATCGACATGGCCGTGCAAATGGCCCGTCTCGGCGCCCGCGACGTCAATCTGGTCTATCGCCGTGGCGCGGCGGACATGGGCGCAACCGGCCATGAACAGGACATCGCCAAGGCCAATCAGGTCCGACTGCTGACCTGGGCGCAACCGGACGAAGTGCTGCTCGACGCTCAGGGCAAGGTGCGCGGCATGCGTTTCGCCCGCACCCATCTGGTGGAAGGTCGCCTGCAAACCACTGGCGAGACCTTCGAGCTGGCCGCCGATGCGATCTTCAAAGCCATCGGCCAGGCCTTCGACAGCAGCGCCCTCGCCGACCCGCTGGCCCGCGAACTCAAGCGTCAGGGCGAACGGATTCAGGTCGATGAAAACCTGCGCACCAGCATCCCCGGCGTGTATGCCGGCGGCGACTGCACCAGTCTCGATCAGGACCTGACCGTGCAAGCGGTGCAACACGGCAAGCGCGCCGCCGAGGCGATCAATGCTCAACTGATGCTCAACGTGGAGGCTGCGTAAATGGCCGATCTCTCGATAGTCTTTGCCGGTATCAAAGCCCCCAACCCGTTTTGGCTGGCCTCCGCGCCACCGACCGACAAAGCCTATAACGTGGTGCGTGCCTTCGAGGCCGGCTGGGGCGGCGTTGTATGGAAAACCCTGGGTGAAGACCCGGCGGCGGTCAACGTGTCGTCGCGTTATTCGGCGCACTACGGCAACAACCGCGAAGTGCTGGGCATCAACAACATCGAACTGATCACCGACCGCTCGCTGGAGATCAACCTGCGGGAAATCACTCAGGTGAAAAAAGACTGGCCGGACCGCGCGCTGATCGTATCGCTGATGGTGCCGTGCGTCGAAGAGTCATGGAAAAACATCCTGCCGCTAGTGGAAGCCACCGGCGCCGACGGCATCGAGTTGAACTTCGGTTGCCCCCACGGCATGCCCGAACGCGGGATGGGCGCGGCGGTCGGTCAGGTGCCCGAATACGTCGAACAAGTCACGCGCTGGTGCAAGACCTATTGCTCGCTGCCGGTGATCGTCAAACTCACGCCGAACATCACCGACATCCGCGTCGCCGCTCGCGCCGCACACCGGGGCGGCGCCGATGCCGTATCGCTGATCAATACGATCAACTCGATCACCAGCGTCGACCTCGAACACATGGTCGCCCTGCCCACCGTTGGCAGCAAAAGCACCCACGGCGGGTATTGCGGCTCGGCGGTCAAGCCGATCGCGCTGAACATGGTCGCGGAAATCGCCCGTGATCCGCAGACTCAAGGCCTGCCGATCTGCGGCATCGGTGGCATCGGCAGCTGGCGCGATGCGGCGGAGTTCATAGCTTTGGGCAGCGGTGCGGTGCAGGTGTGTACGGCGGCGATGCTCCACGGTTTTCGGATTGTCGAGGAGATGAAGGACGGCTTGTCGCGGTGGATGGACAGTCAGGGTTACGCCAGCATTGCCGAGTTTTCCGGGCGCGCGGTGGGCAATACGACCGACTGGAAGTACCTGGACATCAACTATCAGGTGATTGCGAAGATTGATCAGGAGGCGTGCATCGGTTGCGGGCGTTGCCACATTGCCTGCGAAGATACTTCACACCAGGCGATCATCAGCCTCAAGCAGGCCGATGGCACCCATAAATATGAAGTGATCGATGATGAGTGTGTGGGGTGCAATCTGTGTCAGATCACTTGTCCGGTGGCGGACTGCATCGAGATGGTGCCGATGGAGACGGGCAAGCCGTTTCTGGACTGGAATCATGATCCGAGGAATCCGTATCACGTTGCTGTCTAGATCGCCTGTGGATCCGGAAGTCCCCTCATCGGAACGCCGCCCGCCTAGCCCTCTCCCAAAGGGAGAGGGGACTGATTGGGGGATGCTCAAGAGCTCCGTCGACCTGAACGTGCAGCTTTGAATCCAAAATCGATTTGGTTTCACAGATAGCAACTGCTTTAAATCCATAGTCAACTCGCTGGTTCAGGTCGATATACCCCGCAAGACACCTCGGTCGGCCCCCTCTCCCTCCGGGAGAGGGCTGGGGTGAGGGCCGGCTTTTGACTTTCAGGGCTCCAACCCGATCCCCCGCAAAATCACACTCGTCACCGTCTGCACCGCCCGCTCGAACTGCATATCCGACAACGGCTGATGCTCATTCAGAATATTCACCTGATGATCGAAGTCGGCATAGTGCTGGGTCGACGCCCAGATCATGTACAGCAGGCTCGAAGGCTCCACCGGCAGAATCCGCTTGTCCTCCACCCACTGCCGAATCTTCGCCTCTTTCATCTTCGCCCAGTCGTACAGGCTGACATCCAGCGCCTCACCCAAAGTCGGGGCGCCGTGGATGATTTCGTTGGCCCAGACTTTCGAGCCATAGGGCCGGCTGCGTGAGTGGTTCATCTTGGCGCGGATGTAGCTGCTGAGCACTACCCGTGGATCGTCGAACATCTCGAAGCACAGCGCGTCCTGCTTCCACACTTCCAGCAGGTCGAACAACACCGCGCTGTACAGCTCGCTCTTGGTCGAGAAGTAGTAATGCAGATTGGAACGCGGCAGCTGCACTTCGGCGGCGATGTCGGCCATGGCGGTGCCACCGAAGCCTTTTTCGGCGAATACCTTTTCCGCTGCCAGGAGGATTTTCTCGACATTGCTGCGGCGGATTTCGATCTTGTGATTGCCCATGAGGGCTCCCTGAAGACAACGTTGTTGAAGACTAGCATCCGCTCTGGGCAAGGGGCGACAGGCGAGAACGATTCTTCACACACCCGGGCATTTTTCTGGTTTAGGATCGCCACCCGCCTCCTTGCCTCACCTCAAGGCAACGTGCACGGCACACCCTATACTGTCCGCCGTCACTCACTGAAAAGGGATTGCCCATGAAGCTGAAAAACCTGTTCACCGCCGGCGCGCTGTTCGCCTCGCTGGTCGTCACTGCCCAGGCGTTCGCCCACGCGCATCTGAAAAGCGAAACCCCGGCCGCCGACAGCACCGTCGCGGCGCCTGCGGATCTGCGCCTGGTGTTTTCCGAAGGCGTCGAAGCCAGCTTCACCAAAGTCATCGTGACCCACGATGGCGCGCCCGTGAAGGTCAAGCCGCTGACCACCGAAGGCGACAAGAAAACCCTGATCGTCACCCCCGAAGCGCCGCTGACCGCTGGCGAATACAAGGTCGAATGGCACGCAGTGTCGGTCGACACACACAAGAGCGAAGGCGCCTATCAGTTCAAGGTTGGCCAGTAATTCATGAGTGAAGCGCTGGTGCTGTGCCGGTTCCTGCATTTCATCGTGGTGTTGATGCTGTTCGGGGCCTGGCTGTTCCGGCCGCTGCTGCTCAAGGGTGAAGCGCCGGTGCCGGATCGGAAACTGGCGCGAATGGCCCGTTGGCTGACAGCAACGGCGCTGGCCAGCGGCGTGATATGGGCGTTGCTGATCACCGCGAGCATGGCCGGTTCGGCCACTGCAGCATTCGATCCGGCCACCGTCGAGCTGGTGCTGGGCCATACGTTTTTCGGCCAGGTGTGGCGCTGGCATCTGCTGATCAATGCATTGTTGCTGGCGTTGCTGTTTACGCCGTGGCGCTCGAACCAGCCGTTGCGGCTGGGCCTGAGTGCGTTGCTGCTGATGACGCTGGCGCCGGTCGGTCACGGGGCAATGCTCGACGGGTTCAGCGGCCAGATGCTGATCCTCAATCAAGTGATACACCTGACCTGCGTCGGCGCCTGGCTAGGTGGATTGCTGATGCTGGTGATGATCCTGCGCCAGCCTGATGCAGCGGTGCGCTATGTCTTGCAGCGGTTCAGCGGGGTCGGCTACGTGCTGGTCGCCGGCCTGTTGGTCACCGGGCTGATCAACGTGCGCGTGCTCACCGGTCAATGGTGGCCGACACCATTGTTCTCGGGGTTCGCCCTGATCCTGCTGATCAAGGCGCTGCTGGTGTTCGGCATGCTCGCATTAGCACTGTTCAACCGCTTGCGCATCATCGAGTGCGAACAACGGATCGACACCCTCAAGCGCAGCGTCATGCTTGAGTGGCTGCTGGGGATCGGCGCCGTAGCGGCTGTTTCCGTACTCGGCACCCTGCCCCCGATGATCGCCGCCTGAAGTCAGTGCTTCTGGGTATCACCCGCCGCCGTATCAATACTGACTACCACCGACATCCCCGGCCGCAAGCGTTCGCTCTCCTGCTGCCCCGGGTCGATGGTGATGCGCACCGGTACTCGCTGGGCGATTTTCACGAAGTTGCCGGTGGCGTTGTCGGCCTGCAATAACGCGAATTCGGATCCGGTGCCTGGTGAGATGTGTTGCACATGGCCGGTGAACTTGCGGTGGTTCAGGCCATCGACGGTGAAAGTCACCGGTTGCCCGACCCGCACGTTGTCCATCTGGGTTTCCTTCATGTTGGCGATTACCCACTTCTGGTCCGGCACCAACGCCATCAACTGCGCCCCGGAATTGACGTAGGCGCCGAGGCGCACGCCAATCTGCCCGAGCTGGCCGTCGCGCGGGGCGATGATCCGGGTGTTGGACAAATCGATCCGAGCCAGTTGCACCGCGGCATCGGCGCTGGCCACCGCGGCCTCCAGCGAGCCGCGATTGACGATTACCGTTTGCAGATCCTGCCGGGCGATTTCCAGATTGGCCTTGGCCTGGGCTACCGAAGCGATGCTCTGCGCATTGGCGGCCAGCGCCACGTCCATCTCGCGTTTGGAAACGGAGCCGTCATTGACCAATGCCTTGTTGCGTCGCAAGTCAGCCTCGCTTTTGCGCAACTGCGCCTCGCTGTCGGCCACCACCGCCTGGCGCAACTTGATCGTCGCTTCGGCGCTGTTGCGCTGCTGGACGACGTTGGCCAGCGAAGCTTTCTGCACCGCCAGTTGCGCCAGCGACTGATCCAGGCGTTGCTGATAAATGCGGTCATCGAGACGCACCAGCAAATCGCCCGCCTTCACAAACTGGAAGTCCTGCACCGGCACTTCAAACACATAACCACTGAGCTGCGGGCCGATGATTGTCACTTGCCCGCGCACCAAGGCGTTTTCAGTAGTCTCGACTGCGCTGCTGAACGGCGGCAGTTGCCAGGCGTACAACACGATCAGCACGCCGACAATGGCAATCGCGGCAAAGCCCAGTGACGAGATGATCCGCACCCGCAGCGAGCGCGGCTCGGTGTTCGGTGATGAAGGTGGCGCCACACCCTCGGGAGTGGCGGCGATGGCATTGGTGGTCGTGGTCGTCGGTTCGGTCATGAAGTAGTGGCACCGCTGGAAGGTACGGAAGGAGTCGGGGTGACGGCTTTGGTGGTGCTGATCAGCCACAGCGCACGGATGGAAATCCAGATCATGGTCAGGATCGCGATCACCGCAATCAACATGAACACATCGTTATAGGCCAGCACGTTGGCTTCACGGGTGGCGGCGTTGGCCAGGCTGCGAATGCCTTGCAGATTGCGCAGGCTCGGGTCCGCGATCACGGAACCGACCGCCGAACCGCCGCTCTGCACCCGGGCAGCGACCCGCGGATCGGACAGCACCAGTTGCTCGACGATATGGCTGGAATGGAATTTCTCGCGCACGATCTGGAACGTCCCCAGCAACGCCGCGCCGATCAGGCCGCCGAGGTTGTTGCAGATCCCGAACAACACGGAAAAACTTACCAGATTGCGCGGGTTGGTCAGCACGTTGCGCGTGCCGAGCACCATGGTCGGACCGAGGAAGAATGTGCTGCCGAACGCCAGCAGGAACTGACTGAAATACAGGTTCTCGGGGCGGGTCAGGTTGTTCGAGGAACTGTCGATGATCGAACCGGTGGCCATCAAGGCCAGCGAAACGATCAGCGGCATCAGCAGGTGTTTCGGGTCGATGGTCAGCGCACTGGTCAACAGCCCGGCGACACTGCCGATCAGCATCACCACGTAGAGGCTGTGCAACTGCTGGCTGCTCATGTTCAGGTTTTGCATGAAGCCTACGGCGCCGGTGGATTGCTCCGAGGTCACCATGCGAATCAGGATCACCGCCAGCGCCAGGCGGATCATCACCCCACTGCCGAGCCAGCGGGTCATCAGCATCGGGTTGCTGCGGTTGTGCTCGATGGCCAGTCCCGCGAGGATCAAGGCAATCGATGCGGCCAGAGCAATGCCGATCCATTGTGCTTCGAGCCACCAGTCGATCCGGCCCAGGGACAGCACGGCGCACAGCAAGGCCACACCGCTGGCGAGGATGGCGAAGGTGAGGAAGTCGAGAGGTTCGAAAGTCTTGAAGCGATCACCCGGCGGCAATTTGAGCATCAAGACACAGCCCAGCGACAGTAGCGCCATGCCCAGTTCGAACAGGTACAGGCCGCGCCATTCGGCAATCTGCAGCAAATCCTCGGAAAACAATCGCGCCAACGGCAACGCCAATTGCGAAGTGCCCAGGCCCAGCACCAGTGCTTTCATCCGCCATTTGGCCGGGAACGCCTGCACCATGTAATACAGGCCCAGCGAACTCAACGCCGCGCCGACCATACCGTGGGCGGCACGCACCGCAATCGCCGAGTTCAGGTCATTGACGAACAAATGGCCGAACGTCACCAACGCATACAAAACCAGAAACACCTCGGTGAACGCCCGCAAGCCAAACTGCTGACGAAACTTCACCAACAGCAGGTTCATCGACACGTTGGTCATCACATACGCCGCCGGCAGCCAGGCCATCTCCGCCGTGGTCGCCCCGAGCGCGCCTTGCAGATAAGGCAGGTTGGCGACCACCAGCGAATTGCCCAACCCGCCGGTCAACGCCACCAGCAACCCGACCAGCGCATAGGCCAGGCGCTTGGGGTTGGAGTGCAACGGCGTCGATGGTGATCCGGGCAGACTGGGCTTCTCGTGAGGCTGCCAGTTGCGCGGGGCGTATTGATTCATGGAAAGGCCTTGTGTCGGGGATGGCATCAGTGTGCCGGGGTCGCCGGGATTCGTAAATTTTGTTTAAAGGTCATCTCGCCTACAGCGGATTTTTCCCAAGCCTGGCGAATGCCAACCTTGCCGCACTTCTCAACCTGCAAGGTGCCCGTTATGACCACTCCCCGCTGGCAACGCTCCCCGCGTCTGCTGAAAAACCTGCTGGCAGCCGCCCTGTTGCTGCCCACCCTCGCCTTCGCCCAGGAACGCCCCTGGCCGGACGGCTCGCAACTGGTGATTTCGGTGTCGATGCAATTCGAAACCGGCGGCCAGCCCGAAGGCGCTGAAAGTCCGTTTTCCGGTACACCACTGCCAAAAGGTTATCCGGATCTGCCGGCGCAGACCTGGTTCGATTACGGTTACAAGGAAGGCCTGTGGCGCATGCTCGATCTGTGGGATCGCACCGGCATCAAGGTCACCTCCCACGTGGTCGGCGAAGCGGCGCTCAAGCACCCGGAACTGGCCAAGGCCATTGCCGAGCGCGGCCATGAACTGGCGGCCCACGGCATGCGCTGGGCCGATTCGTACAACATGAATTACGCCCAGGAAAAACAGTTCATCGGTGATGGCGTCGCAGCCGTGGAAAAAATCACCGGCCAGCGCTCGGTCGGCTACAACGCCAACTGGCTGCGGCGCAGTCCCAATACGCTGAAGGTGCTGCAGGATCTGAACTTCACCTACCACATCGACGACGTCAGCCGTGACGAGCCGTTCGTGACCATGGTTCGAGGACGCAAATTCGCCGTGGTGCCGTACACCCTGCGCAACAACGACATCGTGCTGGTCGAGGGCCGGCACTTCTCCGCCGAGCAGTTCTATCAGCAACTGGTGCTGGAGTTCGATCGCCTCTACGCCGAAGGCGCGAGCAAGCGGAGGATGATGTCGGTGAGTCTGCACGACCGCATCGGCGGCACGCCGGCGATGGTCGAGGCGATGGAGCGTTTTATCCGTTACGCGCAATCGCATCCGAAGGTGAGATTCATGCGCAAGGATCAGATTGCCCAGGTTGTGCTGACCGAGAAAAACCCGCTGATCGACAACACCGAAGCGGCGTACAACCAGTGATAAAAAAATCGCAGCCAAGGCTGCGATTTTTTCTCTGCTTGACGACTCACGCCCGCAGCAGCATATAAGCCGCAACCACCAGACACACACTGGCGAACCCCACCTGCAACGCCCGCGCCGGCACCCGTGCACAAAGCTTGCGACCAATGACCATGCCGACGATGCTCGCAACGATAAACGCCGCACCCAGATGGTCGATCCGCACCCCGGCATGAAACGCGCCGATCACGCCGATGGCGGAAATCAGGCTGATGACCATCAAGGAAGTGGCGACGATGCCACGCATCTGCACATCGGTCAGCTGCTTGAACGCCGGCACGATCAGGAACCCGCCGCCAACCCCGAGCAAACCAGACACAACACCGGTGACGGCACCCAGCGCCGCGAGGGTCGCGGTGCATTTGGCGGTCCAGTCGAAACGACCGGTCTGTTCATTGAGCATGCAGTTTTTCTGGCCCCAACTGGCGTGGCCATGATCGCTCGGCCCCGGCTCCTGGTGTTCGCGGCGCAGCATGCGCCACGCCACCATCACCATCAGCAGACTGAACAGGATCATCAGGATCTTTTCCGGCAACTGATGGGCGAAGTAGATGCCCACCGGCGAAAACACCGCGCCAAGTGCCGCAATCAACAGCGCCGCGCGATAACGCACCAGACCGTGACGCAGACCGTCGATGGCACCGACCGCCGCCGCACTGCCGACGGCGAACAACGCCACCGGCGCCGCTTGCGTCATCGTCCAGCCCAACCCCAGCACCAGCGCCGGGACCGCGAGAATCCCACCGCCGGCCCCGGTCAGCCCGAGGATCAATCCCATCACCACGCCAAACAGACTTGCCAGCAACATAGAGTGTTCTCAGTCGACTTTGGACAGGCTGGTCAGCCATTCGCGGCCCTTGAGCATGCCGTTCCAGTAGAACCACGGCAGCAGGGACGCCTTCAGCCACCACGCGGAACGGCGCGGCACGGTCGGGTCGAGGGGAAAGGTCGGCAGCAACTTACCGCCATAGCCAAATTCGGCGAGGATCACCTTGCCCTTCTCCACCGTCAGCGGGCAGGAACCGTAGCCGTCGTACTTCAGCGGCAGCGCCAGTTCCTTGCGCAACGCCAGCAGGTTTTCAGCGACCACCACGATCTGCTTGCGTACCGCCGCCGCAGTTTTCGCATTGGTGGTGCCGCAGATATCGCCCAGCGCGAACACCTCGGGATAACGCGGATGCTGCAGCGTGTGCGGGTTGACCTCGCACCAGCCGGCGGCATCGGCCAGCGGACTTTGCGCGATGAAATCCGGCGAGACCTGTGGCGGCACGACGTGCAGCAGATCGAAGGTTTTCGCCTGCCGGACGACGTTGCCGTCCGCGTCCTTGACGTCGAACCAGGCGGTTTTCGCCGGGCCATCGACCTTCACCAGATTGGAATTGAACGCCAGCCGCGCGTTGTATTTCTCGATGTATTTCATCAGCGGCGGCACGAAGGTCGCCACGCCGAACAGCGCCGCACCAGCCAGATTGAATTCCACATCGATGTTGTTCAGCACGGCGCGTTTGCGCCAATGATCGCAGGACAGGTACAGCGCCTTTTGCGGCGCGCCGGCACACTTGATCGGGATCGGTGGCTGGGTGAACAGCGCCTTGCCGCCGCGCAGTTTCTGTACCTGATCCCAAGTGTATTGCGCGTGCTGATAGCTGTAGTTGGAGGTGACGCCGTGCTGGCCGAGGCTTTCCTGCAAGCCTTCGATCTTCTCCCACGCCAGACGCAGGCCGGGGCAGACGATCAGGTTCTGATAGGTAACGGTGCGCTGATCGTTGAGGGTGAGACAACGCTGCTCGGGGTCGACTCCAGTGACTGCCGCCTGAATCCACGTAGCCTGACGCGGCATGACTTTGTTCATCGGTCGGGCGGTGTCTTTGGCATCAAAGGCGCCACCGCCCACCAGCGTCCACGCCGGCTGGTAGTAATGCAGGGTGCTCGGCTCGATCACCGTGATTTTCAGGCCGGGATCGCGCTTGAGCAGGCTCGCGACAAAACCGATGCCGGCAGTGCCGCCGCCGATGACCACGATGTCCGCACTGATGGTTTGGCCCCAGTGTTGATCGTTCATTGCTTGTTCCTTATTGCTGCACGCAAGGATAGCCGGGTCTATTGCGCCCAGCTTTTGAGCACGGCTCCGCAGTAGAGTCCGGACAGGGTTTTCATCACCTGGATGACTTCATGACTGGCGAGGCCGTAGAAAATGTACTTGCCTTCACGACGGGTCGCGACTAGCCCTTCATCGCGCAGGATGCCCAGTTGCTGGGACAGGGTCGGCTGACGCACGCCGGTCATTTTCTCCAGCTCGCCGACGTTGCGTTCGCCCTGGGTCAACTGGCACAGGATCAACAGTCGATCCTCGTTGGCCAATGCCTTGAGCAGCGAACAGGCCTTGGAGGCCGAAGCCCGCAGTTGGGCGACTTCACATTCGGTCAGACTGGATTGCATTTGCAGGATGCCTTCAACGTCACTTAAGCTGCGGACATTATGTGTTTACATAAAGTGTTGCAACCTGACTTTTCACCTTCCTGCACAGGACCGTGTCCATGCCCGCGCTGATTGAAGCTTTCCTCGACCCCGCCTCTTCGACCTACAGTTACGTGGTCTACGAGGCCGACGGCGGGCAGTGCGCAATCGTCGATCCGGTGCTCGATTACGACGCTGCCGCCGGCCGCACCTGCACGGCCCAGGCCGACAAGATCATCGCCTTCGTGCGCACCCACAACCTGCAAGTGCAATGGCTGCTGGAAACCCACGCCCACGCCGATCACCTGTCCGCCGCGCCCTATCTGCGCCGTGAACTGGGCGGCAAGATCGCGATTGGCGAATCGATCAGCAAAGTGCAAAACGTGTTCAAGGCGCTGTTCAATCTGGAGCCGGAATTTCGCGTCGACGGCTCGCAGTTCGATCATCTGTTCGCGCCGAACGAGTCGTTCAGGATCGGCAATCTCAAGGCCACCGCCCTGCACGTCCCCGGCCATACCCCGGCGGACATGGCTTACCTGATCGACGGTGAGCAGATCCTGGTCGGCGACACGCTGTTCATGCCCGACGTCGGCACCGCCCGTTGCGACTTTCCCGGTGGAAACGCGCATCAGCTGTTCAATTCGATCCACAAACTGCTGGCCTTCCCCGCCAGCGTGAAGCTCTACGTCTGCCACGACTACCCTCCGCAAGGTCGCGCCTCGCAGTGCCAGACCACCGTTGGTGAGCAGCGTAAAAGCAATATCCATGTGCATGACGGCGTCGACGAAGCCGCGTTCGTCGAGATGCGTACCAAGCGGGATGCCGGGTTGGGCATGCCGACGCTGTTGCTGCCGGCGATACAGGTGAATGTGCGGGCGGGGAACCTGCCGCCGGCGGAAGGCAATGGTGTCACCTACCTGAAGATTCCGATCAACGCTTTATAAGAAGAAGCCACGCAAGTCGTTATGTTTAAAGCTTTTCCCACACCGCGCGTCGATAGCGGTGAACTGGAATAATTCCGGCCAACTGGCAGACTTCATTGGGCAATCAACCCATGGAGTCTGTGCAATATGGATATTCGCCGAAACCACCGTGACATGTCGCCGCAACAGAAGTCCGCTTTCATCGAAGCGGTTCTAAGACTGAAAAACAACGTCAACAGCGTGCTGCGTCCTGGCCAGCAGAGCCGCTACGACGACTTTGTCCAGATACACAAGAATTCAATGGGGCGTGGCAATCCGCTCGTCCCCAATCCACACCAGAGCCCTCTGTTCTATCCGTGGCACCGGGTGCTGATTCGTCAGTTCGAACTGGCTCTTCAGACTGCCGCCGGAAATACCGACATCACCTTACCCTATTGGAACTGGCAACTCGGCGGTGCCGACAACCCGTTCACCTCTAACTTCATGGGTGGCAATGGCGACAACACCCAGAACCAGCTGGTAACGACCGGACCTTTCTCCAATACCCAGTCGCAATTCATTGTCTCTGTATGGGACGAGGGAGCCGGTAATGCAGGCTTGCGCCGCAATCTGGGAGCGGTCGGTGCTTTGCCGACACCGGAAGCCGTCATCTCGGTCCAGAACACAACCCCCTACTGGATGGAGCCGGGTGGCTGGGAAAACCTTTCAGAACGCGAATTGCACAATCCCGTACATGCCTGGATAGGGGGCAACATGATGGAAGCCTCCTCCCCAAACGACCCGATATTCTTCCTGCACCACTGCTATCTGGATCTACTTTGGGAGCGCTGGAGACACCTGCATCCGAATGTTCCGTCCTTCACCTCTGATGAGCTGGGTGCTTCGACACTGGTCTTTCACCCGAACAACGAACTCGCCCCCTGGGCCCAGACCTTTACGGTTGCGCAGACGCTTTACACGACAGAAATGGGTTATCGATATGAATACCTGTGAGCTGTGCCGAACTCAGTTACCCAGCGTCAACCCGTTCGCCGGCAGCGGTAACGCCGTCTTGTAGCGCACCTGCTTGAGCGCAAAACTTGACCGGATATTCGCCACACCGGGGACTTTGGTCAGAAAGTCCATCATGAAGCGCTCAAGGGACTGAATGGTCGGCACCAGCACCCGGATCAGATAGTCCGGGTCGCCGGCCATGAGGTAGCACTCCATGACTTCCGGGCGGTCGGAAATCGCCTCTTCGAAATGCTGCAAGGCCTCTTCCACCTGCTTCTCAAGGCTGACGTGAATGAACACGTTCACATGCAGCCCCAGCAGATCGGCATCCAGCAGGGTCACTTGCTCCCGGATCAACCCCAGCTCTTCCATCGCCTTGACCCGGTTGAAGCACGGCGTCGGTGACAGATTGACCGAACGGGCAAGGTCGGCGTTGGTGATGCGCGCGTTCTCTTGAAGGCTGTTGAGAATGCCGATGTCGGTACGGTCCAGTTTACGCATGAGACAAAACCACCTGTTTTTTATGTTTATGCAGAATTTCTATCTGCAAATGATCTCCAGCGCAACGAAACAGAGAGAAATATTCTTCTTGCCCGGGCCTATGATTGTTGTAGGACAAGATTTCTTTTATCGAAGAATGACTGCCAGCTCACTACAAGAAATTCACAAGATCGAGCGTAGAAGCCATGACCCAAGCGTATGAACCGCTGCGTCTGCACGTCCCTGAACCCTCGGGCCGCCCAGGCTGCAAAACCGATTTCTCCTACCTGCATCTGACCGATGCCGGCACGGTGCGCAAACCTTCCATCGATGTTGAGCCCGCCGACACCGCCGACCTGGCCCGTGGCCTGATCCGTGTGCTCGACGACCAGGGCAACGCCCTCGGCCCATGGGCCGAAAACGTGCCGGTCGAGATCCTGCGCAAAGGCATGCGCGCCATGCTCAAGACGCGGATTTACGACAACCGTATGGTGGTCGCCCAGCGTCAGAAAAAAATGTCGTTCTACATGCAGAGCCTTGGCGAAGAAGCCATCGGCAGCGCCCAGGCCCTGGCCTTGAACATCGACGACATGTGCTTCCCGACCTACCGCCAGCAAAGCATCCTGATGGCCCGCGACGTACCGCTGGTCGACCTGATCTGCCAGTTGCTGTCCAACGAGCGCGATCCGCTCAAGGGGCGTCAGCTGCCGATCATGTACTCGGTCAAGGACGCCGGTTTCTTCACCATTTCCGGCAACCTCGCCACCCAGTTCATTCAAGGCGTGGGCTGGGGCATGGCCTCGGCGATCAAGGGCGACACCAAAATCGCCTCGGCCTGGATCGGTGACGGCGCTACCGCCGAATCGGACTTCCACACCGCCCTCACCTTCGCTCACGTTTACCGTGCGCCGGTGATCCTCAACGTGGTCAACAACCAGTGGGCGATCTCGACCTTCCAGGCCATCGCCGGTGGTGAAGCCACCACCTTCGCCGGACGCGGCGTCGGTTGCGGCATCGCCTCGCTGCGCGTTGACGGCAACGATTTCTACGCGGTCTATGCCGCCTCCGCCTGGGCTGCCGAACGCGCCCGCCGCGGCCTCGGCCCGACCATGATCGAGTGGGTCACCTACCGCGCCGGCCCGCACTCGACTTCTGACGATCCGTCCAAATACCGTCCTGCCGACGACTGGAGCCACTTCCCGCTGGGCGACCCGATCGCCCGCCTGAAACAGCACCTGATCAAGGTAGGCCACTGGTCGGAAGAAGAGCACGCCGCCGTCAGCGCCGAGCTCGAAGCCGAAGTGATCGCCGCGCAGAAACAGGCCGAACAGTACGGCACCCTCGCCGGCGGCCAGATTCCAAGCGCCGCGACCATGTTCGAAGACGTCTACAAAGAGATGCCGGAGCACTTGAAGCGCCAGCGTCAGCAGTTGGGGATCTGACATGAACGATCACAACAACAATATTCAGTTGGAAACCGCCATGACCACGACCACCATGACCATGATCCAGGCCCTGCGCTCGGCCATGGATGTGATGCTTGAGCGTGACGACAACGTTGTGGTGTTCGGCCAGGACGTCGGCTACTTCGGCGGCGTGTTCCGCTGCACCGAAGGCCTGCAGACCAAGTACGGCACCTCGCGGGTGTTCGACGCGCCGATCTCCGAAAGCGGCATCGTCGGTGTCGCCGTGGGCATGGGCGCCTACGGCTTGCGTCCGGTCGCCGAGATCCAGTTCGCCGACTACGTGTATCCAGCGTCCGACCAGATCATTTCCGAAGCCGCGCGTCTGCGTTATCGCTCGGCCGGTGAGTTCACCGCCCCGATGACCCTGCGCATGCCTTGCGGCGGCGGCATCTACGGCGGCCAGACCCACAGCCAGAGCATCGAGGCGATGTTCACTCAGGTCTGCGGCCTGCGCACTGTCATGCCCTCCAACCCGTATGACGCCAAAGGCCTGCTGATCGCCTCCATCGAAAACGATGACCCGGTGATCTTCCTTGAGCCAAAACGCCTGTACAACGGCCCGTTCGACGGCCACCACGACCGCCCGGTGACCCCGTGGTCGAAACACCCCGCCGCACAAGTGCCGGACGGTTATTACACCGTGCCGCTGGACGTTGCCGCGATCACTCGTCCGGGCAAGGACGTGACCGTGCTGACCTACGGCACCACCGTGTACGTGTCGCAAGTCGCCGCCGAAGAATCAGGTGTGGACGCTGAAGTCATTGACCTGCGCAGCCTGTGGCCGCTGGACCTGGAAACCATCGTCAAATCCGTGAAGAAAACCGGCCGTTGCGTGGTGGTTCACGAAGCCACCCGCACCTGCGGTTTCGGCGCCGAGCTGGTGTCGCTGGTGCAAGAGCATTGCTTCCACCACCTGGAAGCGCCGATCGAACGCGTCACCGGTTGGGACACCCCCTACCCGCACGCGCAAGAGTGGGCGTATTTCCCTGGGCCGTCCCGAGTGGGCGCGGCGCTGAAACGGGTCATGGAGGTCTGAATGGGCACGCACGTTATCAAGATGCCGGACATCGGCGAAGGCATCGCAGAAGTAGAACTGTCGCAGTGGCACGTCAAGGTCGGCGATCTGGTCGTTGAAGATCAGGTGCTGGCGGATGTGATGACCGACAAGGCGATGGTCGACATTCCGTCGCCGGTCCACGGCAAGGTGATTGCACTCGGCGGTCAGCCGGGCGAAGTCATGGCGGTCGGCAGTGTGCTGATCAGCATCGAAGTCGAAGGCGCAGGCAATCTGAAGGAGTCCGACAAACCGGCGCCTGTTGCGGCAAAAGAAACACCTGTCGCACCAAAAGTTGAAGCTGTCGTTGAAAGCAAACCCGCCGCGCCCCGTACGGCTCCGGTTTGCCAGGGCCCAATGGTTGCCCGCGAAGCCAATGAGCGTCCGCTGGCCTCGCCGGCCGTGCGCAAACATGCGTTGGATCTGGGCATTCAATTGCGTCTGGTGCGCGGTTCCGGCCCGGCCGGTCGCGTGTTGCACGAAGACCTCGACGCCTACCTGGCGCAAGGTCAGTCGAACGCTTCGGCGCCGGCAGCCGCCGCTTACGCCCAGCGTAACGACGAAGAACAGATTCAGGTTATCGGCATGCGCCGCAAGATTGCCCAGCGCATGCAGGACGCGACTCAACGTGCCGCGCACTTCAGTTATGTCGAGGAAATCGACGTCACCGCGATCGAAGAGCTGCGCGCCCACCTGAACGAAAAACACGGCGCCAGCCGTGGCAAGTTGACCTTGCTGCCGTTCCTGGTACGTGCGCTGGTCGTCGCCCTGCGCGACTTCCCGCAGATGAATGCCCGCTACGACGACGAAGCCCAGGTCATCACCCGCCTCGGCGCGGTGCATGTCGGCGTCGCCACCCAAAGCGACGTCGGCCTGATGGTGCCGGTGGTGCGTCACGCCGAGGCGCGCAGCCTGTGGGACAGCGCGGCGGAAATCTCCCGCCTCGCCACCGCCGCCCGCAATGGCAAGGCCAGCCGCGATGAACTGTCCGGCTCGACCATCACTCTGACCAGCCTCGGCGCCCTTGGCGGCATCGTCAGCACCCCGGTGCTGAACCTGCCGGAAGTGGCCATCGTCGGCGTCAACAAAATCGTCGAACGCCCGATGGTCGTCAAAGGCCAGGTGGTGATCCGCAAGATGATGAACCTCTCCAGCTCCTTCGATCACCGCGTGGTCGATGGCATGGACGCGGCGCTCTTCATCCAGGCCATTCGTGGCCTGCTCGAACAACCCGCGACCCTGTTTGTGGAGTGATGGCATGCAAACTCTGAACACCACGCTGCTGATCATCGGCGGCGGCCCTGGCGGTTACGTGACGGCGATTCGTGCCGGGCAGCTGGGCATTTCGACCATTCTGGTCGAGGGTGAATCGCTGGGCGGCACCTGCCTGAACATCGGCTGCATTCCGTCGAAAGCGCTGATTCATGTGGCCGAACAGTTTCACCAGACTCAACATCACAATCAGCATTCGGCACTGGGCATCAGCGTTTCTGCGCCGACACTCGACATCACCAAGAGCGTCGAGTGGAAGGACGGCATCGTCGATCGCCTGACCACTGGCGTCGCCGCGTTGTTGAAGAAGAACAAGGTCCAGGTCATCAACGGCTGGGCCAAGGTCATCGACGGCAAGACTGTGGAAGTCGGCGACACCCGCATCCAGTGCGAGCATCTGGTGCTGGCCACCGGCTCGAAAAGCGTCAACCTGCCGATGCTGCCGATTGGCGGGCCGATCATTTCGTCGACCGAAGCACTGGCGCCAAAGTCAGTGCCAAAGCGCCTGATCGTGGTCGGGGGTGGTTACATCGGTCTGGAGCTGGGCATTGCCTATCGCAAGCTCGGCGCCGAGGTCAGTGTGGTCGAGGCGCAGGATCGCATCCTGCCGGCCTACGACGCCGAACTGACCCAACCGGTGCACGAAGCGCTGAAGCAACTGGGCGTGAAGCTATACCTCAAGCACAGCGTGCTGGGCTTCGACGGCACGTTGCAGGTGCGCGATCCGAACGGGGACACCCTGAACCTGGAAACCGATCAGGTACTGGTGGCTGTCGGTCGCAAACCCAATACCCAAGGCTGGAACCTTGAAGCGCTGAATCTGGACATGAACGGCTCGGCAATCAAGATCGACAGCCGCTGCCAGACCAGCATGCGCAACGTCTACGCCATTGGCGACCTGAGCGGCGAGCCGATGCTGGCCCACCGCGCCATGGCCCAGGGCGAGATGGTTGCCGAGCTGATCAGCGGCAAGACCCGCGAATTCAACCCAACTGCCATCGCCGCCGTGTGCTTCACCGACCCGGAACTGGTGGTCGTCGGCAAGACGCCGGACGAAGCCAAGGCTGCGGGACTGGACTGCATCGTGTCGAACTTCCCGTTCGCGGCCAATGGCCGGGCGATGACCCTGGAATCTAAAACCGGCTTCGTGCGAGTGGTCGCCCGTCGGGACAATCATGTGATTGTCGGCTGGCAGGCGGTGGGTGTCGGGGTGTCGGAGCTGTCGACCGCGTTCGCGCAAAGCCTGGAAATGGGTGCGAGACTGGAAGACATCGGCGGCACCATCCACGCGCACCCGACGCTGGGCGAAGCGGTGCAGGAAGCGGCGTTGCGTGCCCTTGGGCATGCGTTGCACCTGTAAAAGCCAGAAGAGGGGGAGTTTTTTCATAAGCAGGCTAATAAATCTGCTGCTCCCCCCATCGCCCGGGCTGCGAAACCGCTCAAGAATGAAGTATTGTTGTGCCCATCCAAAAAAACGTCAGAAGCCTTGAACCGTTTCGACGGTTGTTAAGTGATAGAGGGTGTCATGGGTAACGAAAGCATCAATTGGGACAAGCTGGGTTTTGATTACATCAAGACCGATAAACGCTATCTGTCGTACTTTCGCAATGGCGAGTGGGACAAAGGCACCCTGACCGAAGACAACGTGCTGCACATCAGCGAAGGCTCTACTGCCCTTCACTATGGCCAGCAATGCTTCGAAGGCCTGAAGGCCTATCGTTGCAAGGACGGCTCGATCAACCTGTTCCGTCCGGACCAGAACGCCGCGCGCATGCAACGCAGCTGCGCCCGCCTGCTGATGCCGCATGTGTCCACCGAGCAATTCATCGAAGCGTGCAAGGACGTGGTTCGCGCCAACGAGCGCTTCATCCCGCCTTACGGCACCGGCGGCGCGCTGTACCTGCGTCCGTTCGTGATCGGCGTGGGTGACAACATCGGCGTGCGTACCGCACCGGAGTTCATCTTCTCGGTGTTCGCGATCCCGGTCGGCGCCTACTTCAAGGGTGGCCTGACCCCGCACAACTTCCAGATCTCCAGCTTCGACCGCGCCGCGCCACAAGGCACCGGTGCCGCCAAGGTCGGTGGTAACTACGCTGCCAGCCTGATGCCGGGCTCCCAGGCCAAGAAAGCGCACTTCGCTGACGCCATCTACCTGGATCCGCTGACCCACAAGAAGATCGAGGAAGTCGGTTCGGCCAACTTCTTCGGGATCACCCACGACAACAAGTTCGTGACCCCGAACTCGCCGTCGGTACTGCCGGGCATCACCCGTCTGTCCCTGATCGAACTGGCCAAGTCCCGTCTGGGCATGGAAGTGGTCGAAGGCGACGTGTTCATCGACAAGCTGTCGGACTTCAAGGAAGCCGGTGCTTGCGGTACCGCTGCGGTGATCACCCCGATCGGCGGCATCAGCTACAACGACCACCTGCACGTGTTCCACAGCGAAACCGAAGTCGGCCCTGTGACCCAGAAGCTCTACAAAGAGCTGACCGGCGTGCAAACCGGCGACGTCGAAGCGCCAGCAGGCTGGATCGTCAAGGTTTGATCTGACGGCCAGATGTACAAAAGCCCCCATCGAGTGATCGATGGGGGCTTTTTATTCGCCTCGCTCGCTGGCCTTCATGGCAATCCGCTTGCCCCCACGACCGGCAATCCCGCTCGCCTGCCCGTTCTGCTGCTTCCCCATGCGCGCCTGGGTAATCAATCCGGGGATCAATTCGCCCTCCGGCAGATTCTTCCAGAAGCGCATGGGCAAATGCCCCTGCATGACCTTCTCGTTCAACCGCGCCGGGTTGAAGATATGGCTGTAGTAAGCCAGCCACAACTCACCCTGCGGATCATCAAGGTTCTGCGCCAGTTGCTGCCATTCCACCGGACACTGGCGATGATGAATCAACTGTTCTCCATCGTAGTAAACCCCGTCGCGCGGCGTCGCGATCAGCCAACGATGGCGCCCCATGCGTCCGATGAAGTGTTCGCTGGCGCTGTGCAGGATGTCGTGGGCCGGCTCGTGCCACGCCACATATTGCGGGCCGGGCAACTCTGTTGGGCGCTCGATGAAACGCACGAATGCATGCAAATGATGGGCTTCGCGCTGCACTTGTTTGATCCGCCGCTGCAACTCGCTGCCGAGTTTGTCGCCGGCCATCATTGCCGTGCGATCACCGTGGCTGACTCGCCACAGCACTTCATACAAAAGGCTCCAGCGTTGATCGCCACGATATCGCGACGATTGTTCCAGGGTGTCGAGCAACGCACGCGGAATCCGCGCCTGAAAGGGTCCCTGCCCTTCAGGCACCGACACGTCACTGGCAAACAGATCACTCACGCCTTCCGACGCCCAGCTCACCAGACTCGGATCGATTTCATGGCTGAGCAGCCAGCGCGCCTGCTGGCGCCAGGTGTCGAACAGATCGTCGCAATCGAGGTTGATCATCCCCACAACCCCATCTGTTGTGGCATCGGCCGGTCGCGCAGTTGCTGATAGAGCATCTGACTGGTGACCTCGGCCTGTTGCGGGTGGTAATCGCTGGTGATGATGAATGGCTTGGCCTTGGCCAGCACACAGCGCATGCGTGCCACGTCCTCGTAGCGGATGCGCCGTTGTTGGCGCAGCGCCACCAATCGCTCGGTGGTACGCAAGCCGATGCCGGGGATGCGCGAGATCAACGCCGGTTCGGCACGATTGAGGTCCAGCGGAAACACCTCCCGGTTCTGCAACGCCCAGGCCAGCTTCGGATCAATGTCCAGCGCCAGATTGCCCGGCCCGTTGAGCAACTCACCGGCGCTGTAGCCATAACTGCGCAACAGGAAATCAGCCTGATACAAGCGGTGCTCACGCATCAGCGGAGGTGCGGCCAGCGGCACGCTTTTCGGGCTGTCGGGAATCGGGCTGAACGCCGAGTAATAGACCCGGCGCAGGCGGAAGTTGCCGTACAACGCCTGAGCGCTGTGCAGAATCGTGCTGTCGTCGGTGTCATCGGCGCCCACGATCATTTGCGTGCTCTGCCCGGCCGGGGCGAACTTCGGTGCGCGGGGTTCGTTGAGTACGGTCTGCACGCCGGTGTAGATGGTGTTCATGGCTTGCTTGATCGAGCCGATCTGCTTCTCCGGCGCCAGCGTCTGCAGGCTGGCATCGGTGGGCAATTCGATGTTGACGCTCAAGCGGTCGGCATAGCGCCCGGCTTCTTCAATCAGGGCCGGATCGGCTTCGGGGATGGTCTTGAGATGGATGTAGCCACGGAATTCATGTTCTTCGCGCAACAGCTTCGCAACGCGCACCAGTTGTTCCATGGTGTAGTCCGCCGAACGAATGATTCCCGAGCTGAGAAACAACCCGCTGACGCAATTGCGCCGGTAGAAATCCAGCGTCAGCGTGACCACTTCCTCTGGCGTGAAACGCGCACGCGGCACGTCGCTGGAGCGCCGGTTGACGCAGTATTGGCAATCGTAGAGACAGAAATTGGTCAGCAAAACCTTGAGCAGCGACACACAGCGCCCGTCCGGCGTGTAGCTGTGGCAGATGCCCATGCCGTCGGTCGAACCCAGCCCGCTCTTGCCCTCGGAGCTGCGCTTGGGCGCGCCACTGCTGGCGCAGGAGGCGTCGTACTTGGCGGCGTCGGCGAGGATACTGAGCTTGTCGATGAGTTGCATGGCACGGACCTTATACTGTTCGCATATACAGTATAGAGTCCGCCCACGGGCCACAAGCCGTAAAACGACCCTTCGTCAGTCAGGCTTGTTGCGCTCGGCCGTCAACCGCCACGGTGGAGGATTTACGCACTGGGACAGGCTGCATCGCTTCGGGCCATTTCACCCCGAATCGCACCGCCATCTCCTTACGCCCCACCGCCGTCAAAGTAAGCGCCCGACTGTCCAGATCCTGCGTCACCCATTTGCGCTTCAACGCGGTCTGCAACAGCGACGCTCCAAGTGATCCACCCAGATGAGGCCGACGCATGCTCCAGTCCAGGCACGGGCAGGCAAAGCGTCGGCGCAAGGTCGACAGATCCCTGACCTCAACCCCCAAACCTTCGAACAGCGCTTCTCCACTCTCGCTCAAGCGGTACGCCTGCTCATCGGTCTCCACCAGCCAACCACCCTCCAGCAACCGGTCATGCAGCAGCACTGCCAGCGTGCCGGCCATGTGGTCGTAGCAAGTACGGGCGAATTGCAGGCGATCCGGCGTGTGCGGTTTAAAGGTTGGCGCGGGGTTCTGGCCAATCACCATCAGCGCTTCGAGGGCCTGGGCCACACGCTTGTCGGCGAGGCTGTAATAACGGTGGCGGCCCTGCACGTGCAGGCGCACCAATGCCAGGTCCTTGAGTTTGGCCAGGTGCGCACTGGCGGTCGAGGCGCTGACGTCGGCAATGGTCGCCAGCTCCGTGGCGGTGCGGGCGTGGCCGTCCATCAGCGAGCACAACATTTTGGTTCGCGCCGGCTCCGCGATGGCGGCGGCCACTTGCGAGACGCCGATGTCTTGATGTTCTGCGTGCATATTTCGCTCCCGGACGAATCATCGCCCTCAAGGACTGGAGATAGTAGCAACACTTTTCCCACCGACAAGGTTGCGATCCATGGACCCGATCATCGCTGCGACTCACCCCGATCCCTACTCCTACTACGCCGAACTGCGCGCGGCGGGCGGGCTGAGCTTTCATCACGGACTGAAACTGTGGGTCGCCAGCAGCGCCCGGGCGGTTTGCGCGGTGCTGGCGCATCCGGATTGCCGAGTGCGTCCGGAGCAGGAGCCGGTGCCCAAAGCCATCGTCGACGGCATGGCGGGCAAGGTGTTCGGTCAGTTGATGCGTATGAATGACGGCGAAGCTCAGCGCTGCCCACGTTCGGCCATTGAGCCGACGCTGGGGTTTATCAATGACGAAGAAGTCAGGGCACTGGTCGCCGCACGGTTGATCACAAACGATGCCGACGGCTTATATAAGGCAATGTTTCGCGGTCCAGTGTGCGTGGTTGCCGCTTTGCTCGGCTTCACTCCCGGTCAAGCGCGGGCGATCAGTGAGCTGACCGCGGATTTTGCAGCGTGCCTGTCGCCGCTGAGCAATGATCTGCAACTGGCGGCAGCCCATCGAGCGGCAGAGCAATTGCACGGTTACTTCATTGAATTACTGGCAGATCCGAACACGTTTCTCGTCGACATCCAACAGCGCTTTTCAGGCGAAGAAGACGTGCTGATCGCCAACCTTATCGGCCTTTGCTCGCAGACCTTTGAAGCTACCGCCGGCCTGATCGGCAATGCGCTGGTGGCGTTGCAGCGTCAGCCGGAATTACGCGACGTGTCAGTCGATTCGCTGCTGGCCGAAGTGCAGCGGTTCGATCCTTCGGTGCAGAACACCCGGCGTTTTGTCGCGAACACCTGCGAAATCGACGGCGTGCGCTTTGAAGCAGGCGACGTGATTCTGGTGTTGCTCGCCTCCGCCAATCGCGACCCGGCGCTGAATGAAAATCCGGATCAGTTTCTGCCGGATCGCCCGAACCGCCGCAGCTTCACGTTCGGCAGCGGCCGGCATCAATGCCCGGGGCAAAGGTTGGCGCTGACCATTGCCAGCGCCACCGTCGGTGAAATCCTCGCCCATGACATCGACTTGAAGCGGTTCGCCTGGCATTACCGCCCTTCGCTGAACGGGCGAATCCCGCTGTTCAGCGAGATACAGCCTTAAGCGTTGCGCAATTCGATGGTCAGGTGCGACAACTCATGCACAGGCGCCAGTCGCTCGCGAATCGCTTCTGCCGTGACGCCAGCAGCCGCCACCACACTGACAATCGCCGCCCGCGCCTGCGGCCCCACCTGCCAGACGTGCAAATCGCTGATGCGCACGTCGTCGGAGGTTTCCAGCAGTTCACGGATCTCCTCGGCCACCGGTTCATCGGTGGTGTCGAGCAGCACGGCGGCGCTGTCGCGCATCAGGTTCCAGGCCCATTTGGCGATGACGATGGAACCGACGATGCCCATCACCGGGTCCATCCACACCCAGCCCAGATAGCGACCGGCAAGCAGCGCGGCAATCGCCAGCACCGACGTCAATGCGTCCGCCAATACGTGCACGTAGGCTGAACGCAGGTTGTTGTCGTGATGGTGGTGATGGCCATGATCGTGGCTATGGCCGTGGTCATGATGACCGTGATTGCCGGCCAGCAGAAAAGCGCTAAGCAGGTTGACGCCCAGACCGACCACGGCGATCAAGGTTGCTTCACCGAACGCCACACTGGTGGGCTCGAACAGGCGAAAAATCGACTCCCCGGCAATCCCCAGCGACACCAGCCCCAGCACCATGGCCGAGGCAAAACCCGCCAGATCGCCGACCTTGCCGGTGCCGAAACTGTAGCGTCGGTTGTTGGCGTTGCGCCGGGCAAAGCCATAGGCCGCCGCCGCGATGCCCAAGGCGCCAGCGTGGGTCGCCATGTGGAAACCGTCGGCCAGCAGTGCCATGGAACCGGTGAGGTAACCGGCAGCAATTTCGCCGATCATCATCACGAACGTCAGCGCCACCACCCACAAGGTGCGGCGGGCGTTGTCGTCATGGGACGCGCCGAGGAACTGGTGGTCGTGGGAAAAGTCGTCAGAGCGAGTCGTCAGATTCATGGTGTCGGTGCTCACTTGGAATAACGGCGGATGGCTTGCAACAACTCTTCCACGCCTTGGGCGCGGGCTTCATCACTGAGATCGGGACGGGCGACATGCTCGCGGGCGTGGGCCTCGATGAACTGCTCCATCAAACCATTGACCGCGCCGCGAATCGCCGCCATCAGGTGCAACGTTTTGGCACAATCAGCCTCGGACTCCAGCGCCCGCTCAACCGCCTGAACCTGCCCGGCAATGCGCCGGACCCGGTTGAGCAACTCGCCTTTGTGTTCGTGCGTGTGCGACATACTTATACCCCCTACCCCTATATGGCGAGCATGGTCGCTGTTCCGACCGGAAGGGGCAAGGCCAATTTTGGGTTGGGAGATAAACGGATGACTTCAGCCTACGCAGCCCCCCTGTGGGAGCGAGCTTGCTCGCGATGGCGGACTGAAAAATGACGCATCATTTTGCCCCCATCCGGGAGGCTACATTGCCTTGCGCCTTTGCCTACAACTACGCCAGAATCCGCCGGCTTGTGCGGTTTGGGGCCTGCCCGTAACTTGATTCGCATCACTGAATGGTCAGTGAACGGGTTTAGTCGCTCGGGAACCACAAACCATGCACAAGCTCCATCCAGTCAGATATTTCACATATCTGCACTCTATGGCGGCTGTGCGCAGGGCACCCTCGGGTGCACCGGGTTTGGTGGGTTCCCCGGTCGACTAACCTGTGTACAGCTGCCACCTCACTGTTTAGTCGCAAGGTGGTGTCAGCATCATTTAAGGGATACCCCCAAATGTTCAAACCTACGCCTAATCCACCAGAAACTGACTTACCATCCGAATCCGACCCAACCTCTCCCTATTCCACAACCGACTCAAAAAAACTCCACGAAGCCGCCGAGCGCGCCCTCGACCATTACCTGAAACCCACCGCCCCGAAACAGCACTGCCCCGGCCGCATGTTCCTCATCGCACCCCACATCGATCAACATGCCTTGCTGGCCCACGCCTGCGAATCGATGGCTTCGGCCGGCGTGATGCTCAGCGACTTCGCCGCGCTGCTGGACCCGCCCTACCGCAGCACCGTCCTGGGCATCGCCCAAGTGGTGATGTGTGGCGAACTCGCCGTGAACCGGGCGCTGGACACTCTCGATGCCACGACCTGAGGAACACTCCATGGAAAGCAAATCCGATGCACACGTCGTCGCCGCCCTGATCTCCATCGGCCTCAACGAAAAAGACAGCCAATGGGCCCAGAAAGCCTGTCTGCTACTGCTCGAGAGCGAACGGAAATCCATCGTCAGCGCCGCCCTCACCGCCCTCGTCCAGATTGCCCGGGAAAATGGCGAACTGGACCGCAACCGCCTGCTGCCGGCACTCGCCAGCGTAAAACGCAGATTCCCAAGCCTGACCGGTACGGTTGCCGCGACGCTGGATGAGATGGCAATGGCTGCGTAATACCCGGGGCGCAAGGCAAGAAAAAACCCGCAGCCTCCGTTGAGGGAGGCTGCGGGTTTTGTGTTTACAACTCATAAGAAATCGCTCCACGGATCTTGCCGAGAGCGTCATTTTGTAACAACCGCTTGAGCTTCAGAACCGTCCTACATCTTTCAAATGCTCATTCAGATAGCGTTCCCAACGCTTTAAAAGTTGGAACAAGGACGCTCATGGCTCGAAAATCAGATATTCCCCGAATACAAAATCCCCCCTCAGGCGACGGGCACCACATCACTACCCGCTACATGACTGCTACCGAACTGGCAGAGCAGGACGCCAGACAAAAAAAGTACGACGAGATGCAGGCCAGGCAACAAGCCTACGAAGATCGCTTTCTTCGGCAGTTTCAACAACCGAATCAACACAGCGCCCTAGGGTGTGTATTTACCAAGAGCTGCAACCTCCCCGACGGCGTCATCAACCATGAAAGCCCCGCAGGGTTTATCCCGGTCGAACGACTGGCTGACTTTGGAGCATTCACCTTGCTCGGTGGCCGCGAATTAGACGCGGCGGGAAATATCACCCTCAAAAGAATAGGTGGTGCCAAGTTACCGTCTGCTATAGGCACGCTTCTCTTGGGAGGCTCGGCTTCTATTGGCACCAGCACAAGCGCCATATCCAGTGTGGGCGCAATCACGGGCGGTGTTGCCGCAGGTGCTTTGGCGGGCATGGTTGCACTTTTGTGGCCATCCAATCTTGGTGACAGTTCACTCTATACCGAAGAACAGCTCAGATCGCTGAAGGAAGGCCGAACACGTATTCGACTACAGGTAGAGCAACAGCCCGATGGCAGTCTCAAAGGGTACGGGTACAACACTCAAAAGCGTCCTGACTGGGAAATGATTCCGGTTGTGCAGTTCACCGCCCAAGGCTCTCGCCAAGTGGCTGACTTTGGCAATGGTGCCACTTTGACCTGGACGCCTGCCGTCGATCCATCCAGCACCACGGGCATCCCACCGCTGGAAGGTGCCCCGCAAACACCGACTATCTGGATTTATCCGCCGACTGAGCAAGCAGACAAAATCATCGTCAACCCGATCTATCCGCCGGAGTACGAGGATTTCATCCTTGTGTTTCCGGCTGACTCCGGGGTGCAGCCTCTGTATGTTGTGCTCTCCAGGCCAGCACTGGGCGGTGATATCAAATACCACAGGCCCCCGCGCACACTGCCCGCATTCCCGGATGCCCAACCAGTCAAATCAAAAAGCAGCGTTCAGGGTGGAGGAGGCAAGCGAAGCCGCTGGAAGGACCGGAAGGGGCGAATATATGAATGGGATAGCAAGACTGGCGCTATTGAGCTTTACAACAAACAAGGCAAACACCTTGGTGAATTCAACCACGAAACCGGTGAACAAATAGATCCCGCAGATCCCGAGAGATCTACCCCGAAGTAATACAGGAGGCTTTTAATGTTTTTATGGATAAGTGGCTTTTTGAAAGGTGATGAAGAGGACGACTCTTTGAAGTTTGAACTGACGGTGAAGCCTGAGGCAGAAGCTGCGGTTTTAGCGTTGCTGGGTTGGGAAAGCCTGGAAGAAAGCGAGGCCGGAGAATGGTTATTGAATGAAGGTCAGGTCCGGCAAATTGCGTCAGTCCTTAATGAACACCTACCAACTGAACTAGATCTTTTTATCGGGGTTCGGGAATAGTTGAGTCTTTCCTATCAAGAACCAACAGTGAACCACGATGAAGCAGTGAGGCTTCTTGAAAGCGGCGTAGAAAGGAATGTTGTCGCTGGATTGATTTCTATTGGCTTGAACGAATCAGACAGAATCTGGGCTCAGCAAACCTGCCTGAAGTATTTCGCCAGCAGCAATGAGTCGGTTCTCACCTCTGCCATTACCGCTCTCGGCCACGTTGCTCGAAGACACTGCGAGCTGGACAAAGACATTGCCTTTGCAGCGCTGGAGGAGGTAAAGACAAGATTCCCCTCGCTGGAAGGCGTGATCGCAGACACGCTTGACGATATTGAGGCATTTACCTGATTTAAAGCCCTTGCAGGACGTTGTGATCAGGGTTTTCCCTCATCACAACGGGTTTTGTGTGCAGACGCAATCACCGCCGAAAGTCAGACAGAATGAAAGGCGTATGCCCCCTCAAGTAAGCCTCGACCTCCTCCAGCGAGTGCAGTCCGTCGCTCGAAGAAACAACGGAGCCTTGAACATCTTGTCGAGTCAGGGTCACGGTATAAATCCCCTCTTCCTCCAGCAGAACGCCGGTGAATCTGACCTGTTGCCCGTCTTCTTCTGCGAAGGAAGTCGCTGTAAGGCTTCCAGACGCAAGCGTCGTCGTCACACGATCCTTGAGCACTTTGCGCTTTGCCATCAGTTCCCTGGCCACAACCCAAGTGCCAACCCCCACAGCAGCGTTGAGCACAGCCATATACCCGTAAGACCAGCGCCCGTGCGACGAGTGTTTCTCGCCCAACCACTCGGCAATCTGAGAAATCATGTGCCACACGTCCATGTGCTAATCCCTGAATGCGATCATCAATTCTGCACGCCGGATTCAATCCTCCCGCGTCAAAACCTCAAGCAACTCAATCTCAAACACCAGATTCGAATTCGGCGGGATCTTGCCCATCGTCCGCTCGCCGTAACCCAGATGCGCCGGCACCAGCAGTTTGCGTTTGCCGCCGACCTGCATGCCCATGATCCCTTGGTCCCAGCCCTTGATCACGCGGCCCGTGCCGATCACGCACTGGAACGGCTTGCCCCGGCTCCAGGAGGAGTCGAACTCGGTACCGTCTTCCAGCCAACCGGTGTATTGGGTGGTGATCAATGCGCCTTTGACGGCGGCTTTTCCGTCGCCGGGCTGAAGATCG
Organism: Pseudomonas sp. SDO52101_S400; assembly: GCF_054071635.1. NCBI lineage: Bacteria > Pseudomonadati > Pseudomonadota > Gammaproteobacteria > Pseudomonadales > Pseudomonadaceae > Pseudomonas > Pseudomonas sp. SDO52101_S400. The sequence continues at coordinate 41,170 of NZ_JBSVWF010000019.1, forward strand.
ATTATCTGCAGTTCATCATTCATAACATTCACTCTATTGTTCCGCTGGCCGCCGTTTTCCCAGAAATGCCGGCCATTGGCAACCGTTTGACCCCACGTTGGCCGTGATGGATGATGGCCACCCGCTACCAATCCCGATCGATACGCCATGACAGCACCGCTTGAATGACTCAACTCTGGATCAGTTTCGCCATTGCGGTTGTGTCGATGGTCGTGATCGCCGTGCTGATTCGTCGCGAGCGCGCCCTGCGTCGGCAACTTGCCGAATACCGTGAATTGCTCACTCGCGCCACCGAAGGCCAGAACATCCACCAGGATGGCGATGCCGAACGCTTCAAGCGCAGCCAGTATTTCACCCGGATCGGCACCTGGGATTGGGAGGTCGACACTGACCGCCTCTATTGGTCGGACGCGATCTTCGGCATGTTCGGCTTCAAGATCGGCGAGGTGACGCCCTCCTACGCCTTGTTCTGCTCCTGCGTCCACCCGGACGACCGCGCCAAGGTGCGCGCCGGGGAATTGCGCTGTCTGGAAACCGGTGAGAACCACGACGAGGAATACCGCGTGGTCTGGCCCGACGGCACGATTCGCTGGCTGCGGGAAACCGGCAACGTGGTGAAGAATGACCACGACGCAATGATCAAGATGATGGGCGTGGTGCGCGACATTACCGAAGAAAAGGCCTCCGCCAGCTACCTCCAGCACCTGGCCCACTTCGACCCGCTGACCGGTTTGCCCAATCGGCTGGTGCTGGAAGAACGCCTGTCGGAAGCGCTGGAACATGCGCGTGCCACCACGACTCGGGTGGCGCTGATATTCGTCGACCTCAACGGTTTCAAAGCCATCAACGACCGCTACGGCCACGCCGCCGGCGACCGCGTTCTGATCACCACCGCCACGCGTCTGAAACGCATCCTGCGGGTCAGCGACACCGTCGCCCGGATCGGCGGCGACGAGTTCGTGGTCATCCTCCAGGGCCTGGCCCCCGGCCTCAATCTACAAGACGAAGCCCGCAACATCTGCCAGAAAATCTTCATCGAACTGTCCCCGCCAATCACCATCGGCAACGACCAACGCCACATCGGCACCAGCCTCGGCGTGGCGGTATTCCCCGACCATGCGCCGACCATGGACCGGCTGCTGCACATTGCGGATCTGGCGATGTATGAGGCCAAGCGCAGTGGGAACAATCAGTATCGGTTGGGTGGCGAAAGCCCGGTGCGGGCAAGTGCACCGGGATTTGGAATGTGACCGTTAACGCTCCACCGGCTTGATATCCACAATCGTCCCGTTGGTGATCATCACCATCACGTACTTGTCGTTCATCTGCACCCACTGCGCCTGAGGATCAGGTTGTTTGAGGCCTTTCTGTTTCCAGTTCTTGATGGCTTTTTCGCTGCGCTGGTAGATGTCCGGAGCACGGTCGTTGACCTTCAGTTCGCGGCCGTCGGTGGGCGAGCGTTCGACGGTGTCGGTCGAGGGTTGCGCCGCTTGAACGAGCGGGCTGATCCCGGCGATGCCGGCGACGAGGGCCAGGCTTGCGATCAGGGTCTTGTTGTTCATCGGTGAACCTCCTTCAGATGTGTGATACCTGAACTCCGACTGCGGGGTTCTGGAATCATTCCTTGTATTTTTTGCCCGGACTGTCTGGGAGATTGTAGTCGCCGACCAGTCCGCCATCGCTGGCAAGCCAGCTCCCACAATGGTTGTGGTGTTTACAGAATCGCTGAGCACACCATCAAAACTGTGGGAGCTGGCTTGCCAGCGATAGGGCCGGCACATTCAAAACTTGCACTGTCTGACACACCATCACTTGCCTGCCAGCCCCCACAAAGTCCCCGATTAATCCGGCATACGCATCAATCCATGCCAACAATGCAATTAACAAATCGATCCTCCCGCGCCACTATCCGCCCCAATAAGAACCGTGCGCCGCCTCCCCGTCGCGCACGTCATAAAAGCGGTGGAGTACTTTTCTATGACAGCCTCAATCCCATACGGCGGCTCGCGGGCCGGCGCCATTTTCCGGGTGACCTCGGGTAACTTCCTCGAACAGTTCGACTTCTTTCTGTTCGGTTTCTACGCCACGCAGATCGCGGCGGTGTTCTTTCCGGCGAGCAGTGAGTTCGCCTCCCTGATGATGACGTTCGCAGTGTTCGGCGCAGGCTTTTTGATGCGTCCGCTGGGTGCAATTGTGCTCGGTGCGTACATCGATGACGTCGGTCGTCGCAAAGGTCTGATCGTCACCCTGTCGATCATGGCCAGCGGCACGATATTGATTGTGCTGGTGCCCGGATACGAAACCATTGGTCTGTTCGCCCCGGCGCTGGTGTTGATCGGGCGGCTGCTTCAGGGCTTCTCTGCCGGTGCCGAACTGGGCGGGGTTTCGGTGTATCTCTCGGAGATCGCCACGCCGGGGCGCAAAGGCTTTTTCACGGCCTGGCAGTCGGCCAGTCAGCAGGTGGCAATCGTCGTCGCCGCTGCGCTGGGTTATGGCTTGAACCAATGGATGGCGCCGGACGCGGTCGCCGATTGGGGCTGGCGGATTCCGTTTTTCGTCGGTTGCATGATCGTGCCGTTCATCTTCATCTTGCGCCGCAATCTGGCGGAAACCGAAGAGTTCGCCGCTCGCAAGCATCGCCCGAGCATGAAAGAAGTGTTCCGCACCCTCGGCAAGAACTGGGGCGTGGTACTGGGCGGGATGTTGATGGTTGCGCTGACCACCACCGCGTTCTACTTGATCACCGTGTATGCGCCGACCTTCGGCAAGACCGTGTTGCACCTGAGCACGTCCGATGCGTTGCTGGTCACGTTGCTGGTAGGCGTTTCCAACTTTTTCTGGCTGCCGATTGGCGGGGCGCTGTCCGATCGCGTCGGCCGTCGTCCGGTGCTGATTGCCATGTCGCTGCTGGCCCTGGCCACCACGTATCCGGCGCTGTCGTACCTGGTGCAGGCGCCGAGCTTCAGCCACATGCTGCTGTCGCTGTTGTGGCTGTCGTTTATTTACGGTCTGTACAACGGCGCGATGATTCCGGCGCTGACCGAGATCATGCCGGTGGAAGTGCGGGTGGCCGGTTTCTCCCTGGCCTATAGCCTGGCGACGGCGGTATTCGGCGGCTTCACCCCGGCGATGTCGACCTTCCTGATCCAGTACACCGGCGACAAAGCTGCACCGGGTTACTGGATGAGCATCGGCGCACTGTGTGCGTTGTGCGCGACGCTGTATCTGTATCGCCGGGCCGGCGGTCGTCTGCAACCTGTTACTGCCTGAGAACATCACCATGAAAAAACTGTTTACCGTTACCGCCCTGCTCGCCGGTCTTGCGTTCAACGTCGCGGCCCAGGCCGAAGAACTGCGGGTCATGACCTCCGGCGGTTTCACCGCCGCCTACAAGATCCTCGGGCCGAAATTCGCCGCCGCCACCGGCAACACGCTGGACACCCAACTCGGTCCGTCGATGGGCAAGGCGCCGGAAGCGATCCCCAATCGCCTCGCCCGTGGCGAGCAGGCCGACGTGGTGATCATGGTCGGCTACGCACTTGACGATTTGATCAAGCAAGGCAAGGTCGACCCGGCGTCGCGGGTGGAACTGGCGGATTCGCGAATCGGTCTGGTGGTGCGTGATGGCTCGCCGAAACCGGACATCAGCAACGTCGACGCGCTGAAGAAAACCCTGCTCGACGCCCAGTCGGTGGCCTACTCCGACAGCGCCAGCGGCGTGTACATCGAGCAGCAGTTGTTCAAGAAACTGGGGATCGAAGATCAGCTGAAACCGAAGGCGAAGATGATCCCGAAAATCCCGGTGGGTTCGGTGGTCGCAACCGGCGATTATCAACTGGGCTTCCAGCAGGTCAGCGAATTGCTGCCGGTGCCGGGGGTGACTTATGTCGGGAAAATTCCGGAATCGGTGCAGTCGGTAACGCGTTTCGCGGCGGGAATTCCGGTCGGTGCTCAGCATCCGCAGGAAGCCAAAGCGTTGCTCGCCTACCTTGCCGCACCTGCCGCCCAGGCAGACGTGCAAGCCACAGGGCTGGATTCGGTCAAACGTTGACCTTCGGCGGCTGGACTTTCATTTCCACCACCAGCCGCTCCAGTTCCAGTGCCGCCGGGGTCAGCGTACGACCCCGGCGTTTGATGATGCCGACGCTGCGCATCACTTGCGGGTCGGTCAGCGGCACCCGCGTCAGGATCGGATGATCCGCCGCCGGCATCGCCATCAACGGCACCGCCGCCACACCCAACCCCGCTTCCACCAGACCGATCATCGTCGTCACGTGCAAGGTTTCGCAGATGCTCGGGCGTTGCGGCACCACTTTCGCCAGCGCCTGATCGAGCAAGAACCGGTTGCCCGAGGTCTTGTCCAGCGAGATGTAATCCTGCCGGTAGAACTCGTCCCAGGTCACGCTGCTGCGCCCGGCCAGCGGATGATCGCGGCGACAGGCGACCACGTAGCTCTCCTGCACCAGCGGCTCGAAATCCACACCCGCCTCCTGGGTGCCCATGAAACTCAACCCGAAATCCGCCTCGCCGTTGACCACCGCCGTCAGTACATCGTGGGCGCTGGAATCGAGGACTTTGACTTTGATTCGCGGGAACTGCTGGTGATAGCGAGCGACCACCCGTGGCATGAAGTAGTACGCCGCCGACGGCACGCAGGCGACAGTGACGTGGCCCTGTCGGTTAGAGGCGACTTCGCTGATGCCGAGCAACGCCACGTCCAGATCATCCAGCAAGCGCTCGACACTCGGCATGAAGCCGCGACCGGCCTGGGTCAGGCTGACCTTGCGCGTAGTGCGTTCGAACAGCTTCACGCCGAGGGCGTCTTCGAGCTTTTCGATGCGTCGGCTCAGGGCCGGTTGCGAGATGCGCACAGTGTCCGCAGCCTTGCGAAAACTGCCCTGCTCGACCACCGCGCGAAAGGCTTGCAGATCGTTGAGGTCGAAGTTGATGGCCATGGTGAACTCGGGAGGAATTGATTCGCTGAGGCTATGAATGTAACCAATTGATGCAAATTATTACAGAAGCACATCTGCTCAAGCGTGTGCTGCCGAATAGTGGTCACATAATCTGAGATCATCTCGCCCCCCCTTGTGGGAGCGGGCTTGCTCGCGAAGAGGGCGTGTCAGGCAACTGGTCTGCGGAATGACACACCGCCTTCGCGAGCAAGCCCGCTCCCACATTAGGATCTGCGGTAGATCTTGAATTGTTTCAGCCTTTATCCTGTCGCCCCCCGCCGTACCGCGTTACTGGAGTCCCGCTCATGCCCCATGAAGGCAATCTGTTGCAAGCCGCTGTCGTGTTTCTGTTCGCGGCGGTGCTCACCGTTCCCCTGGCCAAGCGCCTGCAACTGGGCGCAGTGCTCGGTTATCTGTTTGCCGGGGTGATCATCGGCCCGTCGGTACTGGGCCTGATCGGCAATCCGCAAAGTGTCAGCCACATTTCGGAACTGGGCGTGGTGCTGCTGCTGTTCATCATCGGCCTCGAACTGTCGCCGCGCCGCTTGTGGGTGATGCGCAAGTCGGTGTTCGGCGTCGGTCTGGCGCAGGTGCTGCTGACCGGTTCGGTGATCGGTGTGCTGGCGTTGTCGGTGTTCGGCCAGCCGCTGAACAGCGCGATTGTTTTGGGCTTGGGTCTGGCACTGTCGTCCACCGCGTTTGGCCTGCAAAGCCTGGCGGAACGCAAGGAGTTGACCAGCCCCCACGGTCGCTTGGCGTTCGCCATTCTGCTGTTCCAGGACATCGCTGCGATCCCGCTGATTGCACTGGTGCCGATGCTTGCGGGCGTCGACCACCACACCAGCACCGCCGACGATGTGCGCCACAGTTTGCAAGTGCTCGGTGGTATCGCGGTAGTGGTGATCGGCGGACGTTATCTGTTGCGTCCGGTGTTCCGTGTGGTGGCGAAAACCGGTCTGCCGGAAGTGTCCACCGCCACTGCGCTGCTGGTGGTGATCGGTACGGCATGGCTGATGGACATGGTCGGCGTGTCGATGGCACTGGGCGCGTTTCTCGCCGGTCTGCTGCTGGCGGACTCGGAATATCGCCATGAACTGGAAGCGCAGATCGAACCGTTCAAGGGCCTGCTGCTGGGACTGTTCTTCATCAGTGTCGGCATGGGCGCCAACCTCAGCCTGCTGCTCAGCGCGCCGATCACGGTACTGGGGCTGACGCTGCTGTTGATTGCGCTGAAGTTGCCGCTGCTGTTTGTGGTCGGGCGTCTGGCCGGCGGGTTGAGCAAAGTCAGTGCGATTCGCCTCGGCATCGTGCTGGCGGCGGGCGGTGAGTTCGCGTTTGTGGTGTTCAAGATTGGTCGAGATCAGGGCCTGTTCGAACCACGTCTGTATGACTTGCTGGTGCTGACCATCACGCTGTCGATGGCCGTGACGCCGTTGCTGCTGTTGGTCTGCGCGCGTCTGGTCAGCCCGAAGGTGCAGCCCGTGGAAGTGCCAGAGAAATTCCGCCAGATCGACACCGACACCCCACGGGTGGTGATCGCCGGCATGGGCCGGATGGGCCAGATCGTGGCGCGGATCCTGCGGGCGCAGAACATCAAGTTCGTGGCGCTGGATACCTCGGTGGAAACCATCGAACTGTCCCGCAGTTTCGGCGGCGTACCGGTGTTCTACGGTGACCCGATGCGTCCGGAAATCCTCAGTGCGGCCAAGGTCGGTGAAGCGGAATATTTCGTGATCGCCACGGACGATCCGGAGACCAACATCAAGACCGCCGAGATCGTGCGCAAGCTCTACCCGCACATGAAAATCATCGCCCGGGCCCGTAACCGGCAGCACGTTCACCGCCTGGTGGATGTCGGTGCCGATCCGATCCGTGAGACCTATTACTCCAGTCTGGAAATGAGCCGCCGCACGCTGGTCGGCCTCGGTTTGACCCAGGCCCAGGCCGATGCGCGGATCAAGCGTTTCAAGCACCACGACGAACAGGTGCTGGAGGCGCAACACGCGGTGTACGACGACGCGGCCAAAGTGCTGCAGACCGCGCAGGAAGCGCGGGCGGAACTGGCCCGGTTGTTCGAGTCGGATCAACTGGAAGAACAATCCGGCAAATCCTGAACCCTTGCTGATCGTTCCCACGCTCTGCGTGGGAACGATCAGGTGGGGGCCACCAGATTCAGGCTATCTCCAGCTCTCTCTCTTCTTTGGCCGGCGCCACTGCAAACCGGTCCGCCAGAAACGGCGTGATGTCCAGCGGCAGCGGTTCATCGTTGACCAGTTTGTCCAGCAACACACCAGTGATCGCCGAGGTCAGCACGCCGGTGCGGAAATGCCCGCAGGCGTTGAGGTAACCGTCCACCCCTGCCATTGGCCCGAGAATCGGCAACTCATCCGGCGAGCCCGGCCGCAACCCGGCCCAGGTGCGCTTGAGGTTGATGTCCGCCAGTTCCGGCAGGCAACGCACCGCGCCCTGCACCAGCCCGGCGATTTCCGGCCAGGTGGTGGTGACGTCGAAGCCCTTGTCCTCGGTGGTGCTGCCGATCAGGATCTCGCCGTTGTCCTTCTGCGCCATGTAGCAATCGCTGGTGGTCAGGCAACCGTTGAGGATTTTCGGCAGGCGTTCGGTCAGCAGAATCTGCCCCTTCACCGGTTTTACCGGAATCCGAATTCCCGTGGCCCACTCGCTCAAGTCTGCCGCCCACGCCCCCGCCGCGTTGATCAACGTCTTGCAGTGGAACACCCCGGCCTCGGTCGTCTGCACACCGGTCACCCGCGTGCCGTGATGCAGAACGCCGGTGATGTTGGTGTTGACGTACATGTCCACGCCATTTTGCCGGGCGCCTTCGGCGTAGGCGTCGGCCAGGCGGAACGGGCTGACCTGGTGGTCGCAGAGAAACTCCAGCGCCCCGCGTGCTTCGTGACTGACGCTCGGCTCGGACTCGCGCAACGCAGCCTGATCGAGCCAGCGCACCTGATCGGCCAGGTGCGGAATGCAGCCGACGATGTGCTCGGCGTACAACCGATCCTCATCGTCATAAATGACGAATTTGAGCCCGGTCTTTTCGAACTTGAAATCCATCCCGTGGTTGTCTTTCAGCTCACGGTGCAGCGCCGGGTACAGCGCGTTGGACTGCAAGGCAAAATCGAAGAACGACGGCGGCAGGATGTGCGGTGTGCTGGAGTCCACCGCCACCGCCGCGCCCTGGGTTTCGCGCTTGCGGTTGGCCGACATCATGCGGAAGAAAATCACCCCGCAACCCAGCCCCACCGACTCGCCGATGGCCCACAAGCCGCCAGCCGAGGCACGGGTCGCATTGCCCGGACGCTTGGCGTCGATCATCGCGACCTTGAGGTTTTTGCGCTTGGACAACTGATAGGCGATGGACGCGCCGATCACACCGCCGCCGGCGATGACTACGTCGTAGAACTTACTCATGGGAAACGGCCTCCGTGCCGAGGGATTTGAACGCGGAAAAAGGAATCGGATCGACCGGAAAACGCGGTCGCAACCAGCCGACATCCTTGCGCCCGGTAGCCTGACGCAAACGGTCGCTGCAATAGCCGACGCACATCCGCCCCTGACAGTCGCCCATGCTCACGCGGGTGCGCATCTTCAGGCTGGCGATGTCTTGCACGCCCTGCTCCAGCGCGCGGTCGATGTCGGCGCGGGTGGCGTGTTCGCAACGGCAGATCACCGTGTCGGCGGCAGGCAATGCGATTTGCCCGACGCCGCGTTCGGTGTAGCGATCCACCGCCGCGCGGAAACGCACGATGGCTTTGAGTTTGCCCAGATAACGGTCACGACGGACTCGCGCCAGCTCCTCTTCCAGCACACCGCGTTGCAGCAGGATCGAGGTCGCAGCGATCTTACCGGCCAGCATCGCCGCTTCACCGCCACGAATTCCGCCCATGTCACCGGCCAGATGCACGTGGGGTTCGCTGCTCTGCTGCCAGATATTGGCATTGGCGCGCAGATAGCCGTCGTCGCTGAAACCATGATCCAGACCCATTTGCTGACTCAACTGGGTGCGCGGAATAAAGCCGTAGCCGACCGCCAGGGTCTTCGCTTCGAAGCGCTCGACGCGGCTCATGTCCGGCTCCCACGTCGCCGAATAAGGCGCCACACTGATGCTTTTCAGTTCGCCTTCGCCGTGCGCCTCGACCACGCCCCAGCCGTAGTTCATCGGGATGCCGTGCAGTTTCAGATAGGCGAGCATGCTCAAGCCGTCGAGGAACAGTTGCGGCTTGTTCAGCAGCGCCAGACTTTCCTTGGCGATTTTGCCGAACGCGCAGGCCTCGTAGACACCGGCAACGCTAACGCCCGAGGCGTGCAACTGGGTCGTCACCAGCGGCAACAGCGGGCCGGTGCCGGCGATCACCACCGGCCCCTGCGGTTTGACCACGCCGCTTTTGATCTGCAATTGCAGGCCGCCGAGCATGATCACCCCCGGCAACGTCCAGCCGGGAAACGGCACGCTGCGCTCATGGCAGCCGGCGGCCAACAGCAATTGCGGATATTCGATTTCGTGCAGGCGCTCATCGCCGTCGAGCACCACCAGTGAACGCGTGCCTTCGGCGCCGACCACTCGGTGATGCAGACGCACGTCGATCAGTCCGGCCTGCTCCTGGAAGTCGCCGTGCAGTTTGCTCAGCGCTTCGAAGTAACGCGGCCCCAGGTAATCCAGCTGCACGCCGTCACGCAGCGGCCCGCGATAAACCACACCGCCAAGACGCGACGCCTCTTCCAGCAATGTGCTGCGCACACCATGGCGCGCCAGTTCGATGGCCGCAGCCATCCCCGCCGGCCCACCGCCGACGATGACCGGATACTGGCTCATAGCGCCTCCTGACCGTGAATGCGGTTGGCCTGGGTTTCGATCAACATGCCCTCGCGCACAACGGTCTGGCAGGCGCGGCGCTTATGCCGGCCGTTGATTTTCACCAGGCAGCACTGGCACACGCCCATGCCGCAATAAGCGCCGCTGATCTGGTTGTGATCGTTGCGTGCGACCTGGCGCACGCCGAGGGACTGAATGACGCTGAGCACGGTTTCGCCGATGGCGGCGGTGACTGGCTGGCCGTTGATGTGGACTGTCATATCCGCCTGCGCCAGGGGCTGGATATCAAAGGTTCTTTCTAGGCAGTGCATTGCGATGATCATCCGTGAAAAGTTCAGGTGAGGTTGAAACAGCTCCTTGCTGCACTACACCTTGCCGGCACGTGGGGGTTATCTCTCTATCGGGCCGGCAGGCTTACTCCGTCTGCGCAGCAAAGTGCGAGCGCAAGCAATGTAGTCGATCCAGCGGCAAGGGCCGGGTTCTTTTACGTTAGGGGATATCGTCTGGACGAATATTGATCCATGCCGGTGAAATGCACCGCGTTCCCGGGACAGCCGAGCCTGCTCTGAAAGTAGCCTAAACATATGAAAAAAAGGCATATAGGACAGATTGGATCCAACCTGTTCTTTTTAAAGGACATTTCAAATTTCGGAGATTAGTTTGATTAAAAGTCCACCTAACTGTAATTGACGGCCAAAACGCCCCGCCTATAATCGGCTACCTTCTCGATGGACGACTGTATTTTCTATGGACAGAAAAGTAATCACGTCAAACATTTTACTGTTGGCGGCCGCTGTTATTTGGGGTTGTGCGTTTGTTCCGCAAAAAATCGGCATGAGTTCGATCGGGCCTTTCTGGTATACAGGATTACGCTTCGCTCTCGGGACCCTGCTGATACTTCCCTTTATCTTCTTCGAAAAAAATACCCGACCGCTTTCCTGGAAGGATTGGTCATCGGGCATCGTTATTGGCCTGATCTTGTTCGGCGGGATTAATCTTCAACAAATCGCGTTGATGTACGCCTCTGTAGCGAACACCGGTTTTATTACCGGCCTGTATGTTGCGCTGGTTCCGATACTGTGCAGTTTCTTCGGCCACCGATATTCTCCGGGCGTCTGGTTCGGTGTAGCCCTGGCGACGATGGGGCTTTATCTTCTCAGTGTTCATGGAAATCTGAGTGTTAATCCCGGGGATCTATTGACGCTGGCCAGTGCATTCTTCTGGGCTTTTCAAGTCATTGCATTGTCGACGTTCGGACATCGACTTCCACCCATCAGACTGGCCATTGTCCAATCCGGAACTTGCGTTGTACTTTCCCTGGTCATCGCAGCGGTTTCAGAGCCGATTTCGTTCGAGATGATCTCCAATGCAAAAATCCCTCTCTTATATGGTGGGGTTTTGTCTGTCGCCATCGGGTTCACCTTACAGATACTCGCCCAGCGGCATATAAAGGCAGCGCACAGCGCAATTATTCTAAGTATTGAGGCCGTCTTTGCGGCAGTTGCCGGATGGCTCATATTGAGCGAATCACTTGGCCCGAAAGAACTGGCCGGTTGCGCCCTTATATTGGCCGGCACACTTCTGTCGCAACTGTCTCCGGAAAAACCACCGAAGGAAAAACGCATCATGGCGCATGAACCGTCATGAGCTGATGCCTTTCCCGTTCATTTGATCGCTATTTCTGAACAGTCTCTTCAGCGTACTGACACGCCCGTTTTTTGATAAAACCACCAAGGAGAAGGTAATGAGCATCACAGAAAAAGAGAGGCTATCGGAGGACGAACGCGAGGCGCTCACGGCAGACCCGGAGCGCCAGGACGAAGCCCATACCAGCGGGGCCTACGGCTATTTGTCCGATGCCACACTGGCGACCCGCTACTCGGTCATCTCGGGACTCATCGAGCAATATGATTGCCCCGGCGTACTTGATATAGGGTGTTACGTCGGAGGCCTGCGAGGAGCCATCAATCGAAACCGCGCTTATCACGGTATCGATATTTCAGAAAATGCAATCAAGGATGCCATCGCCCGCTATGGTGATTACGAACGCACAACGTTCAGCGTGGGTGATATTCGTAGTGAATCAGCCAAACTTCCACAGTACCCATGCGTAGTCTGGGCCGGGATCGGGTTTGGTTATTCGGACAAGGACAACCGTTCTTTTGCAGACTTGTTCAAAAAAGCCTGGGATTTGTGCAGTGACAATGGCGTACTGATCTTTGAATGCATTGAAGATTATGCCTGGGTGCAAACCCACATCGAGGCTACCAGCAAGTTACTGACCACTTTCCACGTCACTTATTCACTGGCATCCGTTCATAATCGCAGGGCGGTTTTTGTCGCTAGGAAAGTATTTAAATAAAAAACGCTGCAGCCCTGGCTGCAGCGTTTTATTAGTTACCGTGACGGACTCACAAACCGGATGTGATTGCCAAACGGATCATCTATCTCCAGGACCTGATTCTTTCCCGCCGTTATAACCGCCAACTTGTTGCCGGGCAAACCACGCTTCAATTCACTATAAAGATCGTCGATATCGCTGACCGAGACCAGGATTGTCGTGCCAGGCTCCGCATCACCTTCATGCTCTGTCAAATGAATAATTAAATTCCCCCTACTGACCTGCAGGTAGACAGGATAATCATTGCATCGATGCTCCCAATCCATCGAAAAACCCAGGCAATCCAGGTAATACTCACGCGCCAACTTTTCAGACGATATCTTGAAGATCGGGATTGCGGTTGAAAGCTCCATGCTTGCACTACCGAGTCAGTTGAAAACCCGGCTGAAAATACAATTGCGACCCTACACGGTCAAGCGCTTTAAATGGTGGTTCAACACTCCGCGCAGACTGGCCGCGACTATTATCATTCGAAACGATAACCGCCCACAAAACAGCACAAAGCCAGTCAATTTCAATATTGACTGGCTTTGTGAATATTAGAGCCGAAGCTCGTGGCAGGTCAGTGTACGAACAACGCAATCAGAATAATGATCGGGATTGGCACGCCGAGAAAAAACAGCAGTAGTGAGCGCATGGTGATTCTCCTTAATTAGCGAACTGGAGGCAGTGTGGTCGTGGTGTAGGTTTCGACTTCGACGTACTCGACCGCATCCCGACGGCGACCGCCGAAGGTGGCCGAGAGGCTGGCGAAGAACGCACCGGCCAGCAGCGCGATGAACATCCACAGCGTGGTCCAGGCAGCGACCTTGGCGGCGGTGTCAGCGGCTTGCTGAGCTTTGACCTTGGCGTCGGCAATCGCCTTTTGCGTACGGGCGTAGATTTCATCGACGCGACGTTCGGCATCGGCCTGGGTCAGGTTGGTTCGTTGTGCGACCAGTTGCGCGAGGTAGGTCCGATCCTCTGGGCTGAGCTGACCGTTGGCCAGGCTCTGGGCGAAGATCCGGGTTACGGTGCCACGGGCGGCGTCATCGCTGACAGCGGCAGGACGGTCATCACGGAACAGGCTGTCGACGAAGTAACCGTACTGATCGCTGTCGGTGTTGGCGGCGGCACTACCAGCCGCTTGAGTCATGGCACTGGCCGCGCCTCCGACGACACTCGCCCCGGCCTGCACTCCACCGCTGACGATGCTGCTGACCGAGCCGACCACCAACGTAGCGGTGACCAGCGTTGCCACACACCAGGCGAGGAAGCCATGGGCGGTGTCGCGGAAGTACACCTCGTCACCGTGCATGTTCGCCCACTTCACCCGCAGGCGACCGGCGATGTAGCCACCCAGCCCGGAAGCAATGATTTGCGTCGCCGCCAGCCAGACAATTGTCGAAATGCCCAGGCCTTTGGCGCTGACGCCCTCCCCGGCCCACGGTGAAACAGCAGAGAAGCCCAGACCGAAACCGAGCAGCACCAGAATCAACGACAGTGCCGCAGCAGCCGCGGCCCCAGCGAAGATCGCGCCCCAGGACACCCCTGAGACGTTGCTCGACTCTCCTTCGAAGGCAGGATAAAAGCCATCAGTGGATCTATTCATTGTTGTTCTGCTCCGGCATGAAAAATGGTGTTACAACTCGTCATCAGAGGAATTGCAGCGACCGTGCCAGTCAACAACATTAAATAAATCTTTGAAATTCAACGCCTTAAAAAGAATGAACTTCCCAGCACCATGCAATTTGCAACAAGGGCTCGATAGCAGCGGGTTTTCTGCATTGGCACAAACGCCCGGCCCTTCGCATTTGTATCAACTACAACATGAAAGTTAATTTAAAGCGTTATTGCAAAATCTTGGCAAAATGCTGCCATTCCGTTTGAACCGATCAGCAGGCCTCCCATGACTCGCATCTTGACCATCGAAGACGACGCCGTGACCGCCCGGGAAATCGTCGCCGAACTCAGCAGCCACGGCCTCGACGTGGATTGGGTCGACAACGGCCGCGAAGGCCTGGACCGCGCCGTCAGCGGCAATTACGACCTGATCACCCTCGACCGCATGCTGCCCGAACTCGATGGCCTGGCCATCGTCACCACCCTGCGCACCATGGGTGTGTCCACGCCGATCCTCATGATCAGCGCCCTGTCGGATGTCGATGAGCGCGTGCGCGGCCTGCGTGCCGGGGGTGACGATTACCTGACCAAACCGTTTGCCACCGATGAAATGGCGGCCCGGGTCGAAGTGTTGCTGCGCCGGCAACACAATGGCGGCACTCAGCCGACCACCCTGCGCGTGGCGGATCTTGAACTCGACCTGATCAGCCATGAAGCCAGCCGCGCCGAGCAGGTGCTGACGCTGCTGCCCACCGAATACAAGTTGCTGGAATTCCTGATGCGCAACAGCGGCCAGATCCTCTCGCGGATGATGATTTTCGAGGAAGTCTGGGGCTATCACTTCGACCCGGGTACCAACCTGATCGACGTCCACATCGGTCGCCTGCGCAAGAAGATCGACCCACCGGGCAATGTCCCGCTGATCCGCACGGTGCGAGGCTCGGGTTATGTCATTGCCGAACCCGTCTGACGGTTGGCGTTCTTCCAGCAGCCGGCTGCTGGCGCTTTACAGTTCGTTGTTCGTGGCCTGGAGCGCGATCCTCATGGGGGTCATGTATTTCGAGGTGTCCGGTTACCTCGACAACCTGGCCAAGCATTCGCTGATGCAGCGTCAGCACCTGTTTTCGCACTTTCGCGGCGACCAATTGGAAGACGCTCTCTCTGCCAGCATGACCTTCGACATCCGTGGCATCGATGCCTACGGCCTGTTTGACGCCGACCACACCTACCTCGGCGGCGCCTTGCAGAAAATTCCTGCGTCGCTGCCGCTGGACGGCAAGATTCACGAACTTCCCGACTGCTCCGAATCCGACGACCCGACCTTGCCAAACGACAGCTGCGATGCCGTCGCCACGCCGACCCGCGACGGTCGCTGGCTGGTACTGGTGCGCGATAACGGCTCGCTGTTCGCTGTGACGAGGATCATTCTGCGTGCGTTGCTCTGGGGTGTTTCGCTGACGATTGTGCCGGGCATCATCGGCTGGCATCTGCTGCGGCGTCGGCCGTTGCGGCGAATCCGCGCGATTCAGGCCAGTGCCCAGTCGATTGTCGCCGGTGACCTGACTCATCGATTGCCCGTATCCAATCGCCGCGACGAACTGGACATGCTCGCCGCCATCGTCAACGCCATGCTCGATCGCATCGAGCGTCTGATGAACGAAGTCAAAGGCGTGTGCGACAACATCGCCCACGACTTGCGCACTCCGCTGACGCGTTTGCGGGCGCAGTTGTATCGCATGCAGCAGCAGGCCGGCGAAGGCTCGCCGGAAGCGGCGCAACTGGATCTGGTACTGGCCGAGGCCGATACGCTGATGGCGCGTTTTCGCGGTTTGCTGAGGATTTCCGAACTGGAAGATCGCCAGCGACGTTCGGGATTCGTCGAGCTCGATCCGGTGCGACTGCTGCAGGAACTGCATGAGTTCTACCTGCCGCTGGCCGAGGAAGACGAACTGCGTTTCGAGCTGAACATGCCCGAAACCCTACCGATGCTGAACGGTGACCGGGCGTTGTTGTTCGAGGCGTTGGCCAATCTGTTGAGCAACTCGATCAAGTTCACCCCGCCGGGAGGCACGGTGATTTTGCGTGGGGTGAATGATGCAGGGCATACGCGGATCGAAGTGCACGATTCCGGCCCCGGAATACCCGAGTCGGAACGGGAAGCAGTGTTCCAGCGCTTCTATCGTGCAGAGGGTGGGCAACCGCAAAGCGGTTTCGGGCTGGGGCTGTCGATCGTTGCGGCGATTGTCAGCTTGCATGGGTTCAGTCTTGAAGTGGGCCGCAGTGAACTGGGTGGGGCGAAGCTGGTGCTTGATTGTCGGCAGAGTCTGATTTCACAGACCTGATTTTTTGGCAGTGATCGTTCCCACGTTGCGTGGGAACGATCGTGAAACTCAGGCCGGGTAATTGGCGCGCAGCGCCTCCAGGCCACCCTGATAGATGCCGGTGAACAACGCCACCACTTCCTCATCACTCACGCCCTTGGCCGTGAAACGCCCCGACCACGTCACCCGCGCGCCCTGCCCTTGGGCTTCGACGCGAATCGTCGCCAGATAATCCGTGGCCGGAAACGGTGCCTGCTCGATCGAATAGCTGTAGGTCTTGCCCGCGTTATTGAACGTCTCCAGACGCTCGATCACCACTGCGCCATCGGCGGTTTGCAGGGTGCGTACACGGCCGCCGTCGCTCAGTTCACTCTTGGGAATGAACGGCAGCCAGTCCGGCAGCGTGTTGAAACCGCCGATCAATTGCCAGACCTGATCGGCCGAGGCCGGGATGTCGATGAATGCTGATGCTGTTGCCATAAATAAGCGTCTCTCAGAAGGAATTCAGATTGCCAGGCTGTCGACTACACCGCCGTCGACGCGCAAGGCGGCGCCGGTGGTGGCCGAGGACAGCGGTGAAGCGATGTACGTCACCAGATGCGCGACTTCTTCGACATTGGCCACACGCTGGATGATCGAGGTCGGGCGCGCCCTGCGCACGAATGCGTCGGCTTCGTCGCGCAGGCTGCGGCCGGACTCGGCGGCGGCGTCCTTGAGCATCTCTTCGACACCGTCAGTGAAGGTCGGGCCCGGCAGGATTGCATTGACCGTGACGCCGGTACCCGCCAGGCGTTTGGCCAGACCATGAGACACCGCCAGATTGGCGCTTTTGGTCACGCCGTAGTTGATCATGTCGGCCGGGGTCGCCACGCCGGATTCCGAAGACAGGAAGATCACCCGGCCCCAGCCCTGCTCGACCATCGCCGGCACGTAATGTCGCGACAGGCGCACGCCGGAGATCACGTTGATTTCATAGAAGCGCGTCCACTCATCGTCCGGCGCGTCGAAGAAATCCACGGCGTTGTAGATCCCGAGGTTGTTCACCAGGATGTCGGCTTTCGGCTCGGCGGCGAACAGTTTCTGTGCGCCTTCGGCAGTGCCCAGATCCGCCGTCAAACCGCGCAGTTTCGCGCCCGGGACTTTGTCTCGAATGCTCGCCAGGGCCTGTTCGACCTTGGCAGCGTCGCGACCGATCACCACCACCGTGGCGCCCGCCTCGGCCAATGACTGGCTGATGCCCAAACCGATACCCGCCGTGCTGCCGCTGACAATCGCCAGTTTCCCGCTCAGATCGATCTTCATGCTTTCACCTCGTCGATAGGTAATGGTGCACGTTCGGACACCAGTTTCGCTTCACGCATGGCCTGCCAGAAACCGGCCGGAATGGCCGCCGACAGCGCCGCCATGTCTTCGGCGATGCGTCCCGGCTTGCTCGCGCCGGGAATCACTGCCGCCACTGCCGGATTGGCCAGCGAGAATTGTAGTGCAGCCGCTTTGACATCAACGCCATGGGCCGCGGCGATGCGTTTGATCTGCTCGACCTTCGCAATGATTTCGGGGCTGGCCTTCTGATATTCGAAGTGCGCGCCACCGGCCAAGATCCCCGAGCTGTAAGGACCGCCGACGACGATCTCGACGTTTTGTGCACGTGCCGAATCCATCAGGCGCTGCAAGGCGCGATCGTGATCGAGCAAGGTGTAGCGGCCAGCCAGCAGGAAGCCGTCAGGCTGCGCCTCGGTCAGGTCGAGCGTCAACTCGCACGGTTCAACCTTGTTCACGCCCAGGCCCCAGCCCTTGATCACGCCTTCTTCGCGCAAGCGGGTCAGGACTTTGAAGGCGCCGGTGCGGGCCTGATTGAAATACTCCAGCCATTGGTCGCCGTAGAAATCCTGAGCGATGTCGTGCACCCAGACGATGTCGAGGCGATCGGTTTTCAAGCGTTCGAGGCTGTCTTCGATCGAACGCAAAGTGGCGTCCGCGCTGTAGTCGTTGACGATTTTGTTCGGGCGGCCGTGTTCGAACACGCCACTTTTCTCGCCCAGATCCCGGGCAGCGGCGTCTTCGACTTCATCGAGAATGACCCGGCCGACCTTGGTGCTGAGCACATAGTCGTCGCGCTGGTAGCGGGACAGCGCTTCGCCGAGGCGGATTTCCGAAAGGCCCGAGCCGTAGAACGGCGCGGTGTCGAAATAACGCACGCCGGCATCCCACGCCGCATGCACGGTGGCCTGGGCTTCGTCATCAGGGATGGCGCGGAACATGTTGCCCAGTGGCGCAGTACCGAAGCCCAATTGGCCGGGCAGTTTGTCTTTCAAACTCATGGGGATTTCCTCGTAGTGTCTGGGTCGTGGATGACCGTTGAGCAGATCCTAGATTGCGGTACTCAGACCGTCCAAGACATAATTCGCAGCACTTGAGTCCCTAGAGGTCTGACATGATCGATTTCCGCCAATTGCGTTACTTCGTAGTCGTCGCCGAGGAAGAACACGTTGGCCGCGCGGCCGAACGCCTGCACATTTCTCAGTCGCCACTGAGCCGGCAGATCGCCCAACTCGAAGAACGCCTGGGCCTGACCCTGTTCGAACGCAGCCAGCAGCGGATCCGCCTGACCCGCGACGGCCAGACTTTCCTCGCAGAAACCCGCGCCCTGCTGACCCACGCCAACCGCCTGGAGTCCCTCGGCAAACGTCTGGGCCGTGGCGAAGAAGGCGGCTTGTGCATCGGCTACATCGAGAACGCCATGCATGCCGGCGTCTTGCCCAACGCCTTGCGCGTGCTACGGGCGGATCGGCCGAACGTGCATGTCGCGCTGTACAACTTAAGCTCCGCCGAACAACTCGAAGGCCTGCGTCAGCGTAGTCTCGATATCGCACTGGTCAGCGAACCGCCGACGACCGACGATCCGGATCTGCTGGGCTTTCAGGTACTGGACGACCCGATGCTGCTGGCGCTGCCGGAGCAACATCCACTGGCCGGACAGGCTTCGCTTAGTCCGGAGGACCTGGCCACTCAGGAATGGATCGGCGTGCAAGCGCGCCAGGACGCAGGCGACGACTTTGTCAGTGCCTGTTTGCGCGCAGGCTTCACCCCGGATGTGCGGA
Source organism: Pseudomonas sp. SDO52101_S400 (assembly GCF_054071635.1). NCBI lineage: Bacteria > Pseudomonadati > Pseudomonadota > Gammaproteobacteria > Pseudomonadales > Pseudomonadaceae > Pseudomonas > Pseudomonas sp. SDO52101_S400. The sequence continues at coordinate 60,384 of NZ_JBSVWF010000019.1, forward strand.
TGCAGGCGACCGAGCCGTTTACTGCGCTGGGGCTGGTGGCTTCGGGGCTTGGGATTGCGATGATCCAGAAAGGTTTGAGCCACAACGCACCGCCGGGTGTGGTGTTGCGGGAGGTGCCGTGGCTGGCGTTCACCACGCCGTTGTGGGCAGCTTGGCACCGGGTCAATTTGCGGCCGTTGGTGGAGACGTTTCGTACAGTGTTGACTGGATCCGATATCTCCGGCGCCAAGTAATCCGCAACCCCTCATCGGAACGCCGCCCGCCTAGCCCTCTCCCCGAGGGAGAGGGGACTGATCGGGGGATATTGACGTGATACAGCGACCTGAAAAATTTAGTGTGAATCCATAATCAGGTTGATCCGACACTGGCTGTTGGTCTGGTCTACAGTGAATTTTCCATCCCACTTCACAAGGACGTGAAGCATGCAAAATCGCCCTACCCTCGACCAACGCCGGTTCGCCCGCCTTTTACGCGCCAGCCAGACCGATTGCGAGCAGATGCTCTGGCAACGGCTGCGTGCGCGGCAGGTGGTGGGATTGAAGTTTCGGCGGCAGGTGCCGATCCCGCCGTTTGTGCTGGATTTTTATTGCGTGGAGTTGAGGTTGGCGGTGGAGCTGGATGGCGGGCAGCATTATGAGGCGGCGGGAGAGGTTCATGATCGGCGGCGTACGCTCTATCTTCAGCGGCTTGGGATTGAGGTGGTGCGGTTTAGCAATCTGGAGGTGATTCAGCGGATGGGGGATGTGTTGGAGCAGATTTTGCGGGTGGCGGAGGAGCTTCGATTGCGACGCTGATCCAGAAGCCCCCTCACCCTAGCCCTCTCCCAAAGGGAGAGGGAACTGATTGGGGGATATTCGAGAGATCCGCCGACATGGGCGAAATGTTTTGAATCCATAACCGGCTCGTAGTCTCAGGTCGATGCTTGGAATCCATAATCGACTCGGTTTTTCAGGTCGATGCATGACCTGAGACACTGCGGTCGGCTCCCTCTCCCTCCGGGAGAGGGCTGGGGTGAGGGGCTTTTGAAGTTCACCGCCAGCACTGAATCACCCCCCCAACCGCGCCCACCCCGCCACCAACTGCGCACTGATACTCACCCCGCCACACACCACAATCACCACATCCCGAGCCCCCGCCAACGCCGGGTGATCGAGGTAGGCCACCGCCAGCGACACCCCGCACGCCGGCTCCACCAGTTGCCGCAAATCACTGGCGTAACGCACCACGCCCATGATCGCGTCGTCATCGGACAGCACCAGGCATTCGTGATCGAACTCGCCGATGTGCTGCACCGGCCACTCCGCTACCTGAGCGGCACCCAGGGAGGTGGCGACGGTGTCGATCTTGTTCAGGCGCACCGGGTGGCCGACCTGTACGGCGGCGGCAAACGAGGCGGCGCCCTGGGTTTCGCAGGTGATGATCCGGCAGTCACGCCGGTCATGGCGCAGCAGTCCTGTGAGAATTCCTGCGAGCAGTCCACCGCCGCCGACCGAGGTGACCACAGCGTCGACCTGCGGGCAGTCTTCGAGGATTTCATCGATCATTGTGCTGTGCCCTTGCCACAACACCGGGTGGTCGAAGGCCGGCACGTATTCGGTGTCCGCCGCGCTGGCCAGTTCACGGGCGCGCTGATTGGCCTCATCCCAGACTTTGCCGTGGACGATGACTTCGGCACCGGTGCGGCGGATGCGCGCGCGGGTAGTTTCCGGAGTGGTGTGCGGCACCACGATACAGACTTGCAGACCCAGGCTGGCCGCCGCCACCGCCGTCGCAAGACCGGCATTGCCGCCGGACGGGCACACGACTTTGCGTTTGCCCTGCGCCGCAGCCTGACTGCACAACAGGCCCATGCCGCGCAGTTTGAAGGAGCCACTGGGTTGCAGGTTTTCCAGTTTCAGCCAGATACGCCGGGAAGTGGTCGACAGGGTCGGATGGAGGATCAACGGCGTGCGGATGTGCAGCATGGCGGACTCCTGGTGACGCCACGTCCGGGCGACCCGTTCGCCGGTGCGTGGACGGTTGAAGTCGAATCGTCCCTGTCTGAAGCTTAGTTCACCCTGCCCCCTCAACGGTAAACGCCGGGGATCGTGCAGCGATCTACACTGAACGGAACAGCCGTGAGGTGCCTATGAAAATGTCAGCGCAAATGACCGTCGTCGCGGTAATCGCCACCCTCGCCTATCTCGGGCTGGCGATGTGGGGCATCGGCGGCGTGGCGGTGTTCTTTTCCCACGGAGCATTGGTGGTGGTCGCGCTGGCGACGCTGGCGATGGTGGTGGCGTCATTGTTCAGCGAGGTGAACCTGAGCTCCGGCGAACGCGAGGACCGGGCCAATCGCTGGGTGATTCCGACGTTCGGCGTGATCGGCCTGGTCAGTGCCTTTCTGCCGGCTTATTGCGACCGCATCGGTTTCTGGACCGTGGGCCGCGAAGGCACCCGTTGGCTGGGGGCGTTGCTGTTCATCGCCGGCGGTGCGTTGCGGTTGTGGCCGGTGTTCGTTCTGGGCCACCGCTTCAGCGGCTTGGTCGCGATTCAGCCGGGACATCGACTGGTTACCGATGGTATCTACACGCACCTGCGCAACCCCAGCTATCTGGGGTTGGTCATCAATGCGCTGGGTTGGGCCCTGGCGTTTCGTTCGGTCGTCGGAATCCTGCTGGCGGCGCTGACGCTGATCCCGCTGATCGCACGCATCCATTCAGAAGAAGCCCTGCTGCGCACCCAGTTTGGCGCCGAGTACGACGCCTATTGCGCGCGCAGCTGGCGGTTGCTGCCGGGTGTTTACTGAGGCTGCAGGCGCAACTGGCCGTTACTGTCGATGCTCAGCGCTATATCGCGGTAACTGGCAATCGTCGCGTGTGGGGTTTCAATCGGATGCTGGTGAGTCGCGGTGATGATCATCAAAGGCGCACCGGCCGCCTCAGCCGCCTGAATGCCGACGGTGGCGTCTTCGAAAATCAGGCAATCGACCGGTTCCAGTCCCAGACGTTTGGCGGCCAGTCGATAGCCGGCCGGGTCAGGTTTGCCTGCCGCCACGTCTTCAGCCGTGATCATCACTGCAGGCTCCGGAATCCCCGCCGCCGCCATCCGCCGCAATGCCAGATCCCGTGGCGCCGAGGTCACCATGGCCCAGCGATCTGCCGGCAACGACTTGAGAAATGCCGCCGCACCCGGGATCTCGACGATGCCATCGACGTCTTCGATTTCCGCCTCGGTGATGAACGCCGCTTGCACCTCGGCGTCCACGCCCGGCAGGTTCAGACGAGTGATGGTGTCGATGGCGCGCACGCCGTGAATGGTCGGCAGGAACGTCTCGACATCCACGCCATGACGCTCGGCCCAGGCAGCCCAGATCCGCTCGGCGGCGGCGATGGAATTGAGGACGGTGCCGTCCATGTCGAACAGGAACGCGCCGAACGCGCGGTTGAAAACAGCATCGTGAGCAGACAAGGGGTTCACATCCTTAGGCAGAGGCCGGGCAAATGTGCCCGGCAATGTAGCATCTGTCGAAGGCTTCAGTGCAGACGCGGCGCCTTGGATTTGAACGCGTCGTCTACACAATCAAGTAACTGGCCGATAGCCCAGGGCTTCTTGATGAACGCCACCGGATGGCGGACGCCAGAGGTCTCGGGCGTTTCATAACCGGACATGACCATCACTGGTTTTTCCGGCCAGCGCTCGCCGACCAGATTGGCCAGGTCCGCACCATTGAGGGTGCCGGGCATGGTGATATCGGTGAGCAGCAGCGCGACTTCCGGCGCGTGCTCTTCCAGGTAACGCGATGCCGCATCGGCACTGGTCTGCGGCTCGACCTTGAAACCTTCCTCCTGAAGAATTTCGCACAAAAACTCCAGAATCAACGGATCGTCCTCGACCACCAGAATCAACCCGCCAGGAAGGTGCGCGCTCGACGTCGGAATTGGACACATGAACTGGCACTCCCTGAATTGCATGAACGATTTAGCGGCATGAACCCGCTGCTTATCTGGTATGAGCAGCGCCTTCTATAGAAATTCATTTTTGATACAGGTCTTTTCGATAACACCCGGTCGAGCGACAGTCGCAAGCCTGCAATTGCGGTTAAAATGCGCGCCCTTTTGCTTGCCGAACCCGATTGATGAACCCTGAAGCCCTCGCCGTTCTCCACGCCCACCTGCTCACCGCACTGACTTCGGCGCCGGCCGAAACCCGGCGCCTGTTCCATGGCCGTGGACGCTGCTGGCCAGGGCTGGAGCAAGTCACGGTGGACTGGCTGCAAGGCGTGGTACTGGTGTCGTTGTTCAAGGAACCCGAGGCTTCGCAACTGGAAGACCTCAAGCGCCTGTTGCTGGAGATCACCGGTTCCGCGTCATGGCAGCAATCCGCTGCCCACACCCTGTTGATCCAGCACCGCTACTTGCCGCAAAGCACCGCCGAATGGCTGCTGGGTGAGGAAATCGACGAGATGACCATCGTCGAAGGCGGGTTGAAATACCGCGTGGATCTGGGCCGCAAGCAGAACACCGGGCTGTTCCTCGACATGCGTTACGGGCGCGACTGGGTACGCGAGCAGGCGGCCGGCAAGCGAGTGCTGAACCTGTTCGCCTACACCTGCGGCTTCTCGGTGGCGGCCATCGAGGGCGGTGCCAGCCATGTGGTCAACCTCGACATGTCCCGCGCCGCGCTGAGCCGGGGTCGCGACAACCACCGGCTGAACGGGCATGACCTGAGCAAGGTGAGTTTTCTCGGCCACGACCTGTTCAAATCCTGGGGCAAGGTGATCAACAGTGGCCCGTATGATCTGGTGATCATCGACCCGCCGTCGTTCCAGAAAGGCAGTTTTCTGTTGACCAAGGATTACCAGCGCGTGCTGCGTCGTCTGCCGGAACTGCTCACGACGCAGGGCAGCGTGCTGGCGTGCATGAACGATCCTTCGTTCGGCTCGGACTTCCTGATCGACGGCGTGACCCAGGAAGCACCGAGTCTGCGCTTCGAGCAACGGCTGGAGAATCCGCCGGAGTTTCCGGATGTCGATCCTGAAAGCGGTCTGAAGGCGCTGCTGTTCAAGCAGATCGGCTGACCCGCTCAGCGCGGCCGCAGCACCAGCGCAAACAACTCGCCATGCCCGGTGACATTGAGCTTGTGATAGAGATTGCGCCGATGCACCTTCACGGTCTCCGGCGAAATGTTCATGTGCTGGGCGATGGCTTTGCTGGAGAAGCCTTGGAGAATCAGGCGCGCCGTATCGATTTCGCGTGCGGTCAGCCGTGCGTCGAAACGATCCAGCAGCGCCGCCAGATCGCCGACCGGCGCCTCGGCGACCGCCCCTTGCGGTGGCATCAATTGCACATGCCGACGCATCGCTGACAACACCCAGTCCCGCACGCACAGCAGGCGACCCTGCTCCTGCAAACCGAACCCCGTCGCCCGGCCCATCGACAAACCGAGCACACCGTCATCGGTGTTGACCATGAATTGCAGCTCATCCGCGCCGACCACCGTGCGGAAGTAGCTCAGGTAGTACTCGCTGTGCAGAAACTGGTCCGGCGCCACGGACGCGAGGCTGTGCAAACCGTCGGCGATCCCGGCACATGCTGCCTGATAGAACGGATCGAGCAAGTACATGCCGGCGCTGTACCCAGCCAGATCTTCCTGCTCGTCGGCGCGGCCCTGGCTGTCGAAATCGATCAGCAATTGCGGCGGCCGCCCCGCCTGCATCACTGCCACCAGCGCATTGTCCAGGGGGACCAGCAGCCGCAAGGTATCGACCAGCGAGCGCCAGAAACCGTCTTGGCCGATGCTGGCGAATACCCGCGACAGGCTCTGATGCACCGGCAATTCCTGCAGCAACGCGTCCACGCTCTACCCCTTTTGAGTAACCCATGATGGGAATGGGTCTGGCGCGGCCTGCCCGATAGGCTGACCACTCCTGTTCATCACCGGCCTGCAGCAGGCCAGGAGTGCCGCATCATGCGTTGTCATCGTGGGTATATCAACCTGGGCCTGGCGGGCGTTGTGTCCGTCGCATTGACCGCTCAAGCAGCCGATGCGCCGAGCGTGCATGTCTACAACTGGTACGACTACATCGGCCCCAACACTCTGCATGATTTCAAGCGCGACAGCGGCATCGAGCCGGTGTACGACACCTTCGACAGCGCCGAAGTGCTGGAAGGCAAACTGATGACCAGTCACAGCGGCTACGACGTGGTGGTGGCGAGCAACTTCAGTCTGCCGACCCTGATCAAGGCCGGCGCCCTCTCCCCGCTGCCCCGCAATCAACTGCCGGGCTGGAAGAACCTCGACAACGATCTGCTGGCGAAGCTGGCCAACAACGACCCCGGCAACCAGTACGCCGTGCCGTATCTGTGGGGCACCAACGGTATCGGCTACAACGTCGACAAGGTGCGTGCCCTGCTGGGCGACAAGGCGCCGGTGGATTCCTGGGATCTGGTGTTCAAGGAAGAGAACCTCGCCAAGCTCGGCGAATGCGGCGTGGCGATGCTTGATTCGCCATCGGAAATGCTCCCGGTCGCGCTGCACTATCTCGGCCTGCCGCCCAACAGCACCAACGCCGAGGACTATCAGAAAGCCGAAGCACTGCTGCTGAAACTGCGCCCGCACATCGCCTACTTCAACTCCTCGAAATTCATCAGCGATCTGTCCAACGGCAACATCTGCGTGGCGGTCGGCTGGTCCGGCGCGATGCTCGAAGCCAAAACCAACGCCGAGCAGGCCGGCAACGGCGTGAAGATCCAGTACAGCCTGCCGAAGGAAGGCGCACCGGTGTGGTTCGACACGCTGGTGCTGCTCAAGGACGCACCGCATCCGACCCAGGGCCTGGCGTTCATCGACTACCTGCTGCGGCCCGATGTGATTGCGCCGGTCAGCGATCACCTCTCCTACCCCAACGGCAACCGCGCCGCCACCGCGCTGGTCGCCGAAGCCACCCGCGACAACCCGGCGGTGTATCCGTCTGCCACGGCGATGGCCACGTTGTTCACCCTCGAGCCCCTGCCCAAAGCTACCGAACGGGTACGCACGCGGGTCTGGAGCAAGGTCAAGAACGGCCAATAATCAAAAATGAACAGAGAAGAGAACACCATGAAACCACGTGCCCGCGATCTCCATATCCGCATCGGCCAACTGCAGCCTGGTCCGCTCAATGCCATCACCGACGTACCCGGCGTGCGGGTCGGCCACAGCAATGTACGCGGTCAAAGCGCCGCCGGACGCGACATCTGCACCGGCGTCACCCTGATCGAACCCCGTGCCGGATCGACCAATGCCCAACCCTGTTTTGCCGGGGTCCATGTGCTCAACGGCAACGGTGATGCCACTGGGCTGGAATGGATTCGCGAGGCCGGCCTGCTGACCAGCCCGATCGCCTTCACCAACACCCACAGCCTCGGCGTGGTGCGCGATGCGTTGGTCGAACTGGATCGCGCGCAGCAACCGGACGACGGACGTTTGTACTGGAACATGCCGGTAGTGCTGGAAACCTTCGATGGCTTGCTCAACGACATCAACGGCTTTCACGTGAAGCCCGAGCATGTGGCCGAGGCCATGAGCAATGCAGTCGATGGCCCAGTGCAGGAAGGTGCGGTGGGCGGTGGCAGCGGCATGATCTGCCATGAATTCAAGGGCGGGATCGGCACCGCGTCGCGCCGCTTGAGCAAGGCTCAGGGCGGCTGGACGGTGGGCGCCATTGTCCAGGCCAACCATGGTATTCGCAGCGAATTGCGGGTCGACGGCTACCCGGTCGGGCGCTACATGGAACAAGTGGATTCACCGTTCCTGCGCGCTTCGTTGCCGCACCCCGGCATGGGTTCGATCGTGGTGTGCCTGGCCACCGATGCGCCGCTGCTACCGCATCAATGCACACGACTTGCGCAACGGGCGAGCCTCGGTCTGGCGCGTACCGGGGGCGGTAACGAAGACCACAGCGGCGACATCTTCATCGCCTTCGCCACCGGCAACGGGCACATCCCGCCTGCCGCCTACGAGGGTAAAGGCGCGTCGACCTGCGACGGTTTGCGCATGGTCAACAACGACCATATCAGCGAGTTGTTTCTGGCGGCGACCGAGGCGGTGGAAGAAGCAATCATCAACGCCTTGCTTGCCAGCGACAGCGCCGAAGGCAACGGGCATTCCGTGCCGGGTCTGGATGCTGCGACCTTGCTCGCCGCCCTCGAAAAGGCCGGCTGGCCCGGCGCTCGCTGACACCATAGCCCCGCTGTGGGAGCGAGCCTGCTCGCGATGGCGGTGTGTCATTCAACACATGTCTTGACTGGCAGATCGCAATCGCGAGCAGGCTCGCTCCCACAGGGGTTCAGCGGAACAACCCAAGTCCGAGTTCGCGCGCCGCCTGCAGTTGCACCGCAGGATCGCGCAACTCGGACTCCAGCAGCAACGCCGAGCCCGCCACCGTCGCCCCGCAATAATCGAAAATCCCGGTATGACCATTTCACCACCCGCACCGATCTGCTCGCGGCGCTGTATCAGGATTTCGTATCCAGGCAGGACTGCGCGCCATGCTCGGCGCCGCCGAGGCGTTGTCTCAAGCAGCGGCCACCGGTGAAATCAGCGCTGCTCAGGCCCGTGACGAGCTGTTTGCAACGATCGCCGCGATGGTCGAAAGGGCCGCCGCCAACTCCGTAAAAGCAAGTGACTGACGGTACTTGAGAGCACCTGCGCACCTTCCTACGATGGAGATACGCAGTCGCTTGGTTCACCCAACCGCTGCGTAGGTGTGGGTGCCCTGAACCCCAATCAAGCCCGCACTTTGTTTCACGCGCATCTTGAGCCTCACGGGCTCTACTCCTCCCTATCAAAGAGTCTTGAGGCTCTTTTTTTGTCCTTGAAAATCAGAGCTCGGGTTCGCGACGTATCGAACGCCACGCGGCTTGGGCCAGCAACTCGCGATAAGCCTTCGGACTGCCCTTCACGCGCCCGGACAACCATGCCCGGCAATAGCTGTCCGCCTGTCCGACGATCAGCGAGGGCAGCAACTCGGCGGGACACTCATTGAGTTCGGCGGCGCGCCCGGGCTCGCTCAACCAGGTGCGCAGGCTCAGGTTGCGGGTCTTGTTGCGAGACGCCAATTCGTCCTTGTGCGGGCCCCGGGTCACGGCATGGCGCGCGTGATACTGGAACCGCGCCCATTCCGGCTGGTTCTCAACCCAATCCACATAACTGAAGACCAGCGCCTGCACGCCCTCTTCCGTGGTCGTGGCTTCGGCCAGATAAGCGTCGCGCAGCTGCGCCTGATCCTCCAGCGCAGTGAAAAACAACGCGGCCACCAACCCTTCCTTGTTGCCGAAATGGTGATAGATCGCACCGACGCTCGTGTCGCATTCGGCTCGGATCATTTCGATGGTTGTCGCCTCGATCCCTTGTTCGTTGAACAGGCCCAAGGCCTTGCGAAAGATGTCGCGCTTGAGTTCGGCCCGGCGTCCGGGGTAGCTGCGCTCGAGTAGATCTGCGGTGTCCATGGAATTGAAGGCCTTGTGAATCCGGTTGAAAGGCACACCCGTGCCGGTAATCCAAACGCGCCTAGGTTGACAGATTTCCCACGGACAGAATACCGTTCCGTTACAGAATAATATTCTGTAACGGAACATCATTCTGTAAATCCACTAATCGCGAGGCTTCACCATGAGTCAGTTTCTCAGCATGTTCACCAGCGCCGGCCCACAAGCGTTCAGCCAGATGGCCTGCCAGGTTGCGCCGTATTTCAGCAGCATCAATCCGTTGGTCAGCGAGTTGCGCGCAGGCTCGGCGACGGTGCAGGTGCCGTTTCGCCGCGAGATCACCAACCATCTCGGCACCGTGCACGCCATCGCCATGTGCAACGCCGCCGAACTGGCGGCCGGGATGATGACGGATGTGTCGATTCCCGCTGGCGCACGCTGGATTCCAAAAGGCATGACCGTCGAGTACCTGGCCAAGGCCAAATCCGACGTGACCGCCGTGGCCAATGGCGAAGGGCTGGACTGGCAGACCGAAGGCGACAAGATCGTGCCGGTGGACATTCACGACGCCGAGGGCAAGAAAGTGTTCACGGCGCGGATCACCATGAACGTGAAGCTGTCCTGAAATCACGGGCACAAAAAAGCCCTTGTTGCCGTCATCGCAACAAGGGCTTTTTGCCGTGCGCCAGACGCAGGATCAGTGCACGGTCAGGCGCTGGCGGACAAATTCCTCGGTGTGCCGGGTGACTTGATCCAGATGCCGGTCACGCTGCTTTTCGGCATCGACCATCGCCCGTTTGCCGTGCTTTTGCAGCAGGTAGGTGTGGATCTGTTGCACTTCCAGCGAGCGGTAAATCGGCGTCGTGTCGATAAAACCGCGCAACCCGTTGCTGCGGTAATGCCGGGTGCTCATCAGCACTTGAGTCTCGAGCTGGCCAAGTACTTCAAAACCCAGCGCTTCGAAATACGGGACTTTACCCACGCTGCAGGTCAGCTCGGCATGGGGGTAACGCGTCACCATGTCAGCGATCAACGCCCGGGCCACACCCTGACGACGGTACGGCTGCTGTACCGCCAGATACGCCACATTGCACGCCTCCCAATCGCCCTGCACCGGCAAGTACAACAGGAAACCGATCACCTGTTCCGGGTCTTCGTCGTCGGTGGCCACCAGCAGTTCCACTTCGGTGCCCTTCTCGCCGTTCAGCGCCTCCAGATACAAATGCACCTCATAGCCGACCGCGTACTGATAGACGTTGTACAGCAGGTTGCTCGGGCCGAGACCGATCGCGCTGATGTCAGTCAGGTAGTCGACCACCATCTGCAGGATCTGGCTGTTGACGCTTTCGGGGCACGGGGATTTGTAGTGGGTGATGCGGGGCATGGCGGGTGGACTCCGGCGGTAGACACAGATCGCCACCGGCTGGCAGTGGCAAACGCCGACATCATACCGCGCTCGGGCGCGGATACCGGCTAAAGTTGCCCGCCCCGCCGCCGATGCAGCATTTCTCTACTGCCAAACCACGAAGGATCGTCCGATGTACTACCCGCGCGAAGCCCAAAAAGATCACCTCTACAACCGAATCGTCATGCTGACCGTCGCGTGCTGTGTAGTGTTGCTGCTGGCCGGCATGGCTCGCCACCAAGGCATTCGTTATGGCCTGTTGCAGTTCAACGCGATGGAAGTCAGCGGCACTGTCGTGCAGCTGGAAGAGATCATGATGAACAAGAACGGCAGGATCCTTCACTACCGCTACACCGACGATCAGGGGCAGACCCACGAAGATTCATTCGTCGACGAACGCTACGCCGAGCACACGCAATACGAAGTCGGCGGCCCGATCCCTCTGCTGGTTTCACGCTGGTTGCCAGACAAGAACGCCATTGCCAGCGAACTGCACAGCTACCGTCCGGGCTTCTACATCATGACCGGCGGCCTATTGCTTGGGGTGCTGTTCCTGCTGATCTCGGGCAGGACGTTCTGGCAGATCCAGGCCATGAAAGAGCAAGACCGTTTCTACTGATTCATCATCTTTTTTCCGGCGCCGTTTCTGACAAAAATTTCATCCGCCCGGCGCCGGATATTTCGCCGATTTGGCGTCCAATTCTTCAGCTGCGTTCATTTCCCGACGCAGGCCCTGAGGAGTTGTCATGAACGTTCTGCGTTCCCTGTTCAAATGGCGAAAAGCCCTTCTGCTGGTGCCGTTGACGCTGGCCGCGCTGGCCAGCACACCCGTATTTGCCCAGCCCGAAATCATCATCCGTGAAGCCCCGCCGCCCATGCGCATGGAACCGATGCCAGGTCCACGGCCCGGTTATGCCTGGGATCGCGGTCACTGGCGCTGGGAAGGCCGGGGTTATGTCTGGATGCCCGGTCACTGGCAGCCGGTGCGCCACCACGGTGCACGCTGGGAGCCGGGCCACTGGCAGGCCCGCGGGCCGAACTGGTACTGGATTGAAGGTCACTGGGTGCGTTGATTGCTCACCTGCCCGCCAACGTCATTCACCAGGAACAACGTCATGTCGAAAACCCTGAAAACCTTGCTCGCCGCCTCACTGGTGGCAATCACCCTGTCGGGCTGTGTCGTCGAGCCGGTGCGCCCGCATCGGCCACCACCGATCGTCGAAGTGGTCCCGGCGATGCCTGCGCCGGGCTATCACTGGGTCGCAGGCCATTACCGCTGGGCCGGCAATCAGTGGCGCTGGGTGCCGGGACATTGGCGAGCCTATTAAGGCCAGTCACTGCGCCGGGGCGACGACCTTGAACTTGATCGCGATGTCGTTCGACACCACGGTGTCGGCCCACTCCCCGGCACCGAGGCCGAACGCATCGCGCTTGAGCACCAGTTCACCGTCGAAGATGCCGATGCTGCTGTCCGGTTTCAGCTGTACCGGCACCTGCACCTCGCGGGTGATGCCTTTTAGCGTCAGTCGGCCGGCCACCAGGTAATGGTTTTCATCGACCCGGCTGAACCGGGTCGATTCGAACACGGCTGTCGGAAATTTTTGTGTGTCGAACCACGCCGGCTTCACCAACTCCGTGTTGGCGTCTTCGCTGCCGGCGTCGATGCTGGTGAGATCGATGTGCAACGTGGTGCGGGCGTTGCTCAGATTGGCAGTGTCGAAATCCAGCGTCGCGTCGAACCTGCCGAACGTGCCGTACATCCGCGAGCCCATCTGGTTGTAGGTAAAGCTGATCTGGCTGGCGGTGGTATTGACCCGGGTGTACTCCACCGCCTGCGCCGCTGGCAGGACAATCAGGCAACACGCGGCAACCAACAACAATCGAATCGACATGGGATGCTCCGGTGCCTCGGTGGGCTTCGATTGACTTAAGCAAACATCCGACGCTTGCGCCAGCCCTGCCAGCGCCCACGCCGGTCATTCATTCAAACCAGCCGCTCGATCTTCTGATGCTGCCAGACCAGTTTGTAGTACAGCGTCTGCAACACCAGCATCCCGAGGTACGCTACCGGAAACGCCATCCACACACCCTGCAAGCCAAACTGCCCGTCCAGCCAGTACGCCGCCGGCAGTTGCACGCCAACCACGCAGATGATCGCAATGGCCACCGGCACCAGCACCGTGCCGCTGGCGCGCATGATCCCGCCGATGATCGCCTGGAAGCCGAAGATCAACAGGCTCCACAGCATGATGTGCAGCAAGTGTTCGGCCATCGCCCGGGTCGAATCCTCGGTCAGGAACAACCCCAGCAGCCAGTGCGACAACAGGTAACCGAGCACGATCAAACCACCGGTCAGGCACACGTTTATCCAAAGGCCAGTGCGCAGGATCGGCCCCATCCGTTCCAGCCGCCCGGCGCCAATCGCCTGGGCGCCGAGGATCGACGCGGTGATCGCAATCGACAGCGCCGGAAACTGCACGTAGTTGACGATCTGCGTGACCGCGCCATAGGCCGCCGTCGCCTGGGAGCCATGCTGGTTGACCAAAGTCAGAATCACCAACTCCGACAGCGACAGCACAATCATTTGTACCCCGGTCGGCAGGCCGATGCGCAACACCTTGCCGAGAATCTCGCCGTCCAGCCGCAACGCTCCGAAGAACTCGCGGTCCGGCGCCAGCGGATGCCCCTTGCGAATCAGGCTCCACGACAACCATGCCATCGCCGCCAGCGTACCGGCCAGCCCGGCGAACGCCGCACTCTGAATCCCCAGTTGCGGCAAGCCCAGCCACCCGCGAATGAACGCCGGGGTCAGCGCCAGACCGACGATGGTCGACAGCAGCAACGCCAGCATCGGCGACAGCGTGTCACTCACTCCGCGCAACAACTGAGTGAACAGCACGTAGACCAGCACAAACGGCAAGGTCCACATCATCACGCGGGCATAGGACACCGCGTCGTCCAGCACATCCGCCGGCGTCCCCAGCCCCTGCAACGCCTGACGCGCAAACACACTGCCCAGCACCGCCGCGACCAACCCGATCAACACCCCCAGCAACAACGTCGCCCCGGCAATCGCCTTCACCATATGCGACTCACGCGCACCCCACGCCTGGCCGATCAACACCCCCGCCCCGGCGCCCAGACCGATCACCAGCGCGATGAAGAAAAAGATGATCGGAAACATCCCCGACACCGCCGCCAACGCCTGGGTGCCAAGCATCTGCCCGATGTAGATGCTGTTGACTGTGCCCGACATGGATTGCAGGAAGTTCGACAGCACCATCGGGGCGAGGAACAGCAGGTAGGTTTTCCAGAGGGGTTTTTGGGCGGGGCTTTGCATTGAGGGTCCGTCTCGGGTGGGAGCGATGGGGAGAGTCTAAGGTATGCAAAGCTGTTCAGGTCGTACCCACTTGGATTAAAACTTCGTAATCTCCACCCCCTGTCCAAAATGGAAGTGAACCGATCTCATGTCCCGCGTCTCGACCCTGCTGACCTCTAGCCTTTTTGCCGTTCTGGCGACGACAGCCAACGCCGCCCCGATGCCACCGCAGCAAGCGCTGCATAGCCTGCTGAGCACCCTGAACGAACGCCTGAACATCGGCGATCTCGTCGCCCTAACCAAATGGGACAGCGGCAAGCCAATCCAGGACAGCCCCCGCGAAGCCCAGGTCATTGCCAACGCCCGAACGCTGGCCACCGAACGCAAGCTCGATCCGGAAGACGTGGCGCAGTTGATCGCCGCGCAGATGGAAGCCAACAAACTGGTGCAGTACGGTTTGCTGGCGAAGTGGCAAGCGGCAGGTGCTGCGCCGGACACGCCGCGCCCAGATCTGGGCAAGCAGATTCGGCCGCGTCTGGATGAGCTGCAATCCCGGCTGTTGCAACAATACGCCGACTTCACGCCCTACCGTCATGACCCGAATTGCCCGACATGGCTGGCCAAGGCGCGTAGCGGTTTGACCCACGACGCGCTGCACGAACTGGCCCTGACCCGCGCCACCGGGGAGCTATGCGTTCGGGCGACCGCCCCGTGAACCGGGGCTCAGGCATCCATCGCTGGCGTCGATAGTCACCATCACGTCAATGAAGTTCTCATAAAAAATCCCGGGCGTAAGATCAGCTCCATACCAAACAACACCCCGGAGCACACGATCATGAAACGCCAAATCCTTCTCGGCATCGCTTTCTCGGTTCTTGCAGTCAACGCTTTTGCAGCCAAACCCGCTCACACCATGATCGCCGAAGGCGGTTCGGATCGATTGATCGAACACCGTGTAGCCGAAGGTGGTTCGGATCGTTTGCAAGAACGCCGCGTCGCCGAAGGTGGTTCGGATCGTCTGCAAGAACGTCGTGTAGCTGAAGGTGGCGCTGATCGTCTGCAAGAACGCCGCGTTGCCGAAGGTGGCTCGGATCGTCTGCTGGAACGTCGCGTTGCCGAGGGTGGCGCTGATCGTCTGCAAGAACGTCGTGTTGCCGAGGGTGGCGCTGATCGTCTGCAAGAACGTCGCGTTGCCGAGGGTGGCGCTGATCGTCTGCAAGAACGCCGCGTTGCCGAAGGTGGTTCGGATCGTCTGCAAGAACGTCGTGTTGCCGAAGGTGGCGCTGATCGCCTCATCGAACGCCGCGTAGCGTAAAACTGCTGTTTTACCGAAACACAAAGAAAAGCCCGGCCTGATCAGCCGGGCTTTTTCATATCCAACCGTCGCTTACTGAACGGTTTTCAGCTTGACCACGTCACCGGAGACCTTGGTGGTGTAGCCGCTCAGGACCCATGCCCAGAACCAGTTTTCCTGAACTTGAGTGTTGATCATGGCATCGCCGCCCTTGGCCTGGATGGCGGCCTCTTGCGCGCGGACGAAACGGCTGTTCTGCCGGATCGGGATCACGCCGAACAGCATCAGGCCGGTGGCGGTCGCTTCGCTGTGGCCAATCACGGTGTACTGGTTGCTGTCGTAGTGTTTGGTGTTCATCGGGGTGCCGGTGCAACCTGCCAGAACCACACCGAACAGTGCGGCGGCGACTACTTTGCTGAGGTATTTCACTGCAAGACTCCATGGGTATAAGCCCGGGATCCGTCTCTCGGGCGGCGCACACTTTACTGGAGGCAGTGGCACATTGGTATCAATCTGGAAATGTTTCATGAAGCGCCCGGCTGGTGGCCCGTCCGCGATGTCGCATACCATGGCGCAACTTCAATAAAAACAGACTTCATCCATGCTCAAAGCCAGCCTGCGTAGCCACCTGACCCTCTGGTTTGCCGGTTTGTCCCTGCTGACGCTGTTGAGCGTGGGCTTCTATGTCGGCCATATCGCCACCGAACAAATGAAACAGGCCAGCGGCAACGCCCTGCTGAGCACCGCGCGGTCGGCGGCGGCCCTACTGGGTGAGCAACTGCGTGAGCGACAGCTTGAGGTCTATCTGCTCAGCCGCGCGCCGCATCTGGAGCGCGGTGATCTGGATAACCCGGCGATCCTGAAATCCATGCAGTTGCGCACCCAGGCCCGCGCCGAATATGCATGGATGGGCATCACCGATGCCAACGGCCAGGTGCATCAGGCCGTCAACGGTTTACTGGTGGGTCAGTCGGTGCAACAGCGTCCGTGGTTCCAGGCCGGTTTGCGCGGTGAATACACCGGCGACCCACACGAAGCCGTGCTGTTGGCCAAAATGCTGCCGGCGCCGGCGAATGGCGAACCGCTGCGTTTCATCGATTTTGCAGCGCCCATCCACAATGCCGACGGACAAGTGATTGGCGTACTTGGCGCCCATGCACACTGGAGCTGGGTGACGCGCATCGTGGAATCGGCGGCGCTCTCGCACAAAGGCGTCGCACCGGACATCGAGGCGTTGATCATCGATCACGACGGCAAGGTGCTGTATCCGGAAGCGCTGGTTGGCCAACAATTGGCGGCGAACGATCCCGACTCGCCAGGGTGGACCGTCGGCAACGGTTATCTGACCAGCGCGGTGACGGTACCTACGCCCTTGAGCACTGCGCTGTCTTGGTCGATTGCCGTGCGCCAGCCGCTGGACACCGCACTGCAACCGGCGCGCCTGCTGCTCTATAAATTGTTGCTGTTGGGGGTGATGGCTGCGGTGGTGTTTGCACTGGTCGCCTATTATCTGGCGCTGTACCTCAGCCGTCCGATCGAGCAACTGGCACATTCGGCCCAACAGGTGCAGAACAATCAACCGGGGACACGTTTTCAGTTGCAGCACCCGGTGCGGGAAATCGCCCAGCTCGGCCAGTCCATCGACAGGATGACCCAGTCGCTGCTGGCCAAGGAACGCGAGCTGCAGGAAGCCAACGCCTCGCTGGAGGCCACGGTCGCACAGCGCACCGCCGCCCTCACCCAGGCCAACGCCGAGCTGCTGAGCCTGGCGACTCACGATGGTTTGACCGGTGCGTTCAACCGCCGCCGGTTTGACGAAAAACTCACCGAGTACAGCCTGTTGTTTCGCCGCACCGGACGACCGTTTGCGTTGTTGCTGATCGACGTCGATCACTTCAAACGAGTCAATGACACCCATGGCCACGCGGTCGGGGACGACGTACTACAGCAACTGGCGCAACTCATACAGATCAGCACCCGAGCCACCGATTTCGTCGCACGCTATGGCGGCGAGGAGTTTGCCGTGCTGCTGCCGGAAATTGCCAAACCGGATACCCCGGAAGTGGTCGCCGAGAAGATCCGGGCTGCGATTGCCAAGGCAATCTTTCCAGTGGTCGGCTCCATCACCGTGAGCATTGGTGTCGGCCAGGCCGACCCGGCGGACAACACCCCGACGGCGTTGGTCAAACGTGCCGACCAGCAGTTGTACAAGGCGAAAGCGGCAGGCCGCAATCAAGTGGCCTGCCAACTGACCCATCAACCCGAAATAACCGCTACCTGAATCAAGTATTGGTCTTCAACCTCGTCCACAGCCGCGTCGTCAAACGGGCAATCGCCGCCGGCAACTCTTCCACGGTGAACAACGTGTCCATTCTTCTTTGGGCGGATAGATCGCCAGATCCTGTTTCACCGTCGGTGTCAGGAACTCATTGGCAGCCGCGTTGGGGTTGGCGTAGTGGATGCTGTTGCTGATGTTGGCGTAGCCGTTCTTCTCGTGGGGTGGTTTGCCGGGCAGGCTGAGCGCGAGATTTCAACACAGACTTTACGCGGGAGCTGCCTTGCGCAGCGCCCGCGCAGGAGCTTCATTACTGAGAAAACGTCTGAAGATAAGCCAACAAATTATCGATCTTCTCCTCATCACTCAGCCCCCAGAAGATCATCCGCGTGCCCGGCACCACGCCCTTCGGGTCTTTCAGATACGCCGTCAGCGTTTCACGGTTCCAGGTCACGCCGGAGTTTTTCATGGCGTCGGAGTACACATAGTTCGCCGATGTCCCCGCCGGGCGGCCGATGATGCCGTTGAGCTCCGGGCCGAATCCGGGGCGGGCGGATTCGCCGACCTGATGGCAGCCGCCGCACAGGCGCGGGAAAATTTTGGCGCCGGCCTCGGCGTCGCCCGCAGCCAGAGCGGGTGTGCTGAGCAGGCCTGCGTTGAGGATCAGGGCGAAGGTCAGTAAGGCGCGTTTTTTCATTGCAGGTTCCGGACTGGCGTAAATCGGGCGGCGCAAGGGTAGCATTTTGTGGCGATCCGTAAGGGCTTCGGCTAGCGGTAGGCGCCCACCACCTGCCGGACTTTTATCAGCGCCTGACGCAGCACATCCATGCCCACCGACCCCAGCGCAATCCGGATCGCGTGGGGTACGTGCGCCGAAACCACGAACGGCTCGGCGATCGATACCGCAATCTGCTGCTGCATCAACTCGACCACGACCTGATCGGCGCGGGCATCCTCCGGCAGTGGCAGCCAGAGGAAATACGAGGATGGATGACCGATGTGCACGATGTCTTTGAGTATCTCGCCCGCCAGTGCCTGACGTGCCCGAGCGTCGTGGCGTTTTTGCGCTTCGAGCAAGGTGACGGTGCCGTCGTCGAGCCAGCCGCAGGCGATGGCGGTCATTACGCCAGGGGTGTTCCAGGTGGTGGCGCGGATGATCCGCTCAAGGGCCGGGACAGTTTGCAGCGGCGCGGCGATGAAGCCGACACGCAGGCCGGTGGCGATGTTTTTCGAGAGACCCGAGACGTAAATCGTTCGCTCCGCTGCCAGATCGGCCAACGGTGGCGGCGGGTTATCGACCAGAAAGGCGTAAGCCGCGTCTTCGATGATCGTCAGATCATGCTGTCGGGCAATCGCCACCAGGTGTTCACGCTGTTCAAGAGGCATGACCCAACCGAGCGGATTGTGCAGGGTTGGCATGCTGTACACGGCGCGTACCGAGCGGCTGCGACAGAGCTTTTCCAGCGCCGGCAAATCCGGTCCGTGATCGGTGATCGGAATCGCCACCACCTCCAGATGCAGCGCTTCGGCCAGCACCTTGAAGCCGGAATAGGTCAGGGCATCGGCGGCAATGACATCACCGGGCTTGAACAACGCCATCAGCGCGACGGCCAGCCCTTGTTGCGCGCCATTGACGATCAGCACTTGCCCGGCATCGACCTTCAGGCCACGGGTTTGCAGATGCCGGGCGACCGAGGCGCGCTCGTGTACCCGACCCGCGTGAGGTTGATAGCGCAGCAGCGCTTCGAGATCACCGGACAGCGCCAGTTGCCGCAGCGCCGTTCGCAATAACTCGGCCTGACCGGGCAACGACGGATAGTTGAAATTGAGGTCGACCATGCCGACCGCCACGTCTTTCTGATCGATGCTGTGCCCCGGCGGCAATGACGTCTCACGCACAAACGTGCCCCGCCCCGCTTCACCGCTGACCAACCCCATCGCCTCAAGCTCCGCGTACACCCGCGACGCCGTGACCAGCGCCAGCCCTTCGCTGGCGGCCAGTTGCCGGTGGGTCGGCAGCCGCGTGCCGGGCAACAAGCGACCACTGCGGATATCGGCGGCATAGGTATCAACGAGGGTCTTGTAACGGGAGCGCGGCATGTCGGGATGTATCCATGACAATTCTTTGATTGTGCTGATTCTCAACCCTAGGATGAGCCACAAGCAACCCCACTCCTGAGCGTGCCTCAACATGGAACGAACCTCGAATCTGCCCGCACCGGCCCTGGAAAAAACCAGCGGCTGGATCAACGGTTTCATCGGCGTCGTGATTTTCAGCGGTTCACTGCCGGCCACGCGGCTGGCGGTGCTGGAATTCGACCCGGTGTTCCTCACCGTCATCCGCGCCACCATCGCCGGGGTCCTGGCGCTGTGCCTGTTGTGGCTGTTTCGCGAACGACGGCCAGCACGGGATCAGTGGTTGTCATTGCTGATCGTCGCGCTGGGCGTGGTCGTGGGTTTCCCGTTATTGACTGCCCTGGCACTGCAATACGTGACTTCAGCGCATTCCATTGTGTTTGTAGGATTACTACCGCTGGCGACGGCGATTTTCGGCGTGCTGCGTGGAGGCGAACGGCCGCGTCCGGTGTTCTGGATCTTTTCGGTGCTGGGCAGTTCGCTGGTGGTCGGCTTTGCGGTTTCCCAGGGACTGACGGCCTCGCCCACCGGCGATCTGTTGATGTTGGCGGCGATCCTGGCCTGCGGTCTCGGTTATGCCGAAGGCGCAAAACTGTCGCGAACCCTCGGCGGCTGGCAGGTGATCTGCTGGGCTCTGTTGTTGTCGCTACCGGTGATGGCTGTGTTGAGTGTTTGGCTGGCCCCCGCCTCGTTCAGCGGCATCAGCGTGTCGGCGTGGGTGTGCCTGGCCTACGTTTCGCTGTTCAGCATGCTGATCGGTTTTGTGTTCTGGTATCGCGGGCTGGCTCAGGGCGGGATTGCGGCGGTCGGACAGTTGCAATTGCTGCAGCCGTTTTTCGGCCTGGCACTGGCCGCGACGTTGCTGCACGAGCATGTCAGCGTGGGCATGCTGGCCGTCACGCTGGGGGTGATTCTGTGTGTGGCCGGGGCGAAGAAATTCGCCAGATAGCCTTCAACTCACACCGGCCTTCCACTCCCGTGGACTGAGCCCGGTCTTGCGCCGAAATGCCCGGGCCAGGGCGGAAGGGCTTTCATAGCCGACCTCTTCGGCGATCAGGGCGATCGGTCGGCCTTCGCGCAGACGTTTCTGCGCGAGACTGATGCGCCAGCTCACCAGATAATCCACCGGCGTCTGGCCGACCACTCGCCGAAAATGCTCGGCAAACCCGGCGCGGGACAAATGTGCGGTCGCGGCCAGTTCGGCAACGCTCCAGGCCTTGGCCGGTTGGTCGTGCATCAGGCTCAAGGCACGGGAGAGCTTCGGATCGGCCAGCCCCGCCATCATGCCCGGCTGCTGGTCGCGACTGCTGATGAGATGCCGCAGCAACAGAATCACCAACAGCTCGAACAGCCGATCCATCACCGCTTCGCGCCCGCAGTGGCCATCGAACGCTTCCTTGAACAGCCACTCCAGAGTGCTGGCCATTTCGGGAAGGTCGGCGAGTTTCAGCACCAGATAATCCGGCAACGCCGCCGCCAGTGCATTGCCCGCGCCGCCATCGAAGGTCAGCGAGGCGCACACCAGTTGCGTGTTCATGGCCTCGTCGGCGAACAGTCGATGGGCAAACGGTCGGGGGAAGAAAATCAGCGTCGGTTCATTGAGGGTAAGTTCGGGTTCATTCCCCGGCTTGAGCAGCACTTGCCCGGCCTGCAGCAAATGCACATGGCCGCAGACCTGATCGCCACCGTAGGCGCTGATGCCGCAGAAGGTGCCGCTGTGGAAGGTGCCGGCATTCACGCCGAAGTGGCTGAGCAACGTGGACAAGCGATCCATGGAAGAATCCCCGACGACAGGCTTGGACGATCTGTCGCATATCCTCGACGATTTGCACCCAACGCACCAGTCTCGCTCAATAACATGACCTCCATCCCCGGCGCACTTCGCACCGGACTTTCGGAGAATCACCATGAGCCGCATCGTTCCTGTCAGCCTCGAAACCGCCACCGACGCCACTCGCCCGACGCTTGAAGGCGTGCAGAAAAAAATCGGTTTCCTGCCCAACCTGTTCAAGACCCTGGCCACTGCGCCCGTCGCGCTGGATGCCTACGTGCAAATATCCGCCACGCTGGGCAAGACGTCCCTGAGCGCCAAGGAAAAAGAAGCGGTGTACCTCGCCACGTCGCAGGTCAACGGCTGCGATTATTGCCTCGCGGCGCACACCCTGTTCGCCAGCAAGGCCGGGCTAGCGGCGCAGGAGATTGTCGAGGCGCGCCATGGACGACTGAATGCCTTCGCCACCCTCGCCCATCAACTGACCGAAACCCGTGGCCATTTGAACGATGAACAGATCGCCGCCGCCCGCGCTGCCGGTATCGACGACAAGAAGATCATTGAGGTGATCGCTATCGTCGCCGCGCAGACCCTGACCAACTACCTCAACAACGTGGCGCTGACCGACATCGATTTCCCCGCCATCGATGCCTGATCAGTGCCCGGGGTCGATCTCAGTCGTGGTCGACCCCGGCGCGTTTCAGCAGTTTCTTGCAGCGCTCGGACAGGTGAAACACCTGCAACTGCTTGCCGGCCTTGGCGTAGCGTTCGCGCAGGGTTTTCAGCGCGGCGATGGCCGAGTAGTCGACAAAGCTCAGGTGCCGACAGTCCAGCGTCACGCGTTGAGGATCGCTTGCCGGGTCGAACTGATTGAGAAACGGCGTGGTCGAGGCGAAAAACAGCGTGCCGTGCAGGCGATACAGTTTGCTGCCGTCGGCTTCCAGGTGTTCATCGGCATACAACTCGCGCGCTTGCTGCCAGGCAAAATTCAGCGCCGCGATGATGATCCCGCACAGCACTGCCGTAGCCAGATCGGTGAACACCGTGATGGTCGTTACCGCGATGATCACCAGTACATCGTTGAGCGGGACTTTGTTCAGCACCCGTAACGAGGCCCAGGCAAACGTCTGCTGCGACACCACGAACATCACGCCCACCAGCGCCGCCAGCGGAATACGCTCGATCAGCGGTGACAGAAACAGAATGAACAGCAGGATCAACACTCCCGCCACCACCCCGGACAACCGCCCGCGCCCGCCGGAACTGAGGTTGATCACGGTCTGGCCGATCATCGCGCAACCGCCCATGCCGCCGAACGCACCGGACACCATGTTCGCCGCGCCCAGCGCCACGCACTCGCGGTCCGGGTAGCCACGAGTTTCGGTGATTTCGTCGGTGAGGTTGAGGGTCAGCAGGGTTTCCAGCAGGCCGACCATAGCCATCAAAATCGCGTAGGGCGCGATGATGCGCAGGGTGTCCAGCGTCCATGGAATGTCCGGCAGCGCAAGCGTCGGCAGGCCGCCGGCGATGTGCGCCATGTCGCCGAGGGTGCGGGTCGGCAGACCGAACAGGTAGACCAGCAACCCGACGCCGAGGATCGCCACCAGTGCCGGTGGCACGGCGCGGGTCAGGCGCGGCAGGAGGTAGACGATGGCCATGGTCAACAGCACCAGCCCGGTCATCAGGTACAACGGCGTACCACTGAGCCACTGCTCGCCGCTCTTGAAATGCTCCAGTTGTGCCAGCGCAATGATGATCGCCAGACCGTTGACGAACCCGAGCATCACCGGATGCGGCACCATGCGCACCAGCTTGCCCAGCCGCAACAACCCGAACGCCATCATGATCAAACCGCCGAGCAACACCGTCGCCAACAGATACTGCACGCCGTGCTGCACCACCAGCGCGACGATCACCACCGCCATCGAACCGGCCGCCCCGGAGACCATGCCCGGCCGGCCGCCGAACAGCGCGGTCAGCGTGCAAATGATGAAGGCGCCATACAGGCCCATCAGCGGATTGAGGTGAGCTACCAGCGCAAACGCAATGCATTCGGGCAACAGGGCAAACGAGGTGGTGAGTCCGGCCAGGACATCGGCGCGCAGACGAATCGGTTTCATGGCTTACCTGACAAAGCGGCCGACACGGGCGGCGCTGTATTCGCGGGAAAAAGAGGGTTGCGGATGTTACGCAAATGCCCGGGTACGGGCCAGTGATCGCTGACAGGAGCGGGTTGGCGCACTATGCTTGCGCGCTTCGTTGCTCTACGAGTTTGAACATGTCACCGCTATCCACCCGCGAAGTTTGCCAGCGCCTGCGCGATGCCGCGCTGAAGGTTTGCCCATTGCGGCTTATCGCGGATGCATCCGGGTCTGGCCAGGTTTCGATCGATATCGATGGCTGGCAACTGTTGCTCGACTTTGACGGCCAACGTCTGCACCACTGCCTGCAATGCCGGTGTCCGGAAGACCGTGTCTGGACACTCGACACGACTCAACGTTTCGGCACCGACCCGGTCAGCCTGCTCAGCACCTGGGAACTGGCGCAGATCGAGCGATTGCTGGCCCGGGCCGACTGAGCGGATCAGCTCTGCCGCAGGTCCAGCATATACGTGTAATACCCGCTGTCACGCACCCAACCGAGGGACTCGTACAAACCCTGGGCGGTGAAGTTGTCCGTGGCGGTTTCCAGCACCAGCCCCTTGGCGCCGGTTTCCACGGCGAAGTCGCGCGCGGTGTTCATCAGCAATCGCCCGACTCCACGGCCTCGGGCCGACGGTGTGGTGAACAGGTCGCTGAGCAGCCAGGTGCGGTGGGCGTCTATCGATGAAAACGTCGGGTACAGCTGCACGAATCCCAACGCTTCGCCACTATCATCCTCGACCAGAAAAATTGCCGACTCATTGCCGGCCATGCGCTCGGCGATGAAGGCCCGTGATTGTTCAAGGTTCGACGGTTGGCCATAGAAGCCGCGATAGCCATCGAACAGTTTTGCCACCGCATCCAGATGTTCCGCGTTGGCGCGCCGTGCCTGAAGACTCATATCCCCTCCCCGATCAATTCAAATGGTTGCACCAGCATAGCGTTGTCCATCGAGTATGCTGGCTTAACCGCTATATAGTTTTGTATATTGCGAACCCGAAATGGCCAGACTCTCCATGCCGTCCATGAGCAGCATCCGCGAACGCAACCAGCAACAGATCCTCAAAGCCGCCAGCGAAGAGTTTGCCGCCAACGGCTTCGACGCGACCCAGACCCGGGACATCGCGGCCCGCGCCGGGGTGCCCAAGGCCAATCTGTATTACTACTTCCAGAGCAAGGAAAACCTCTACGGCAAAGTGCTGCTCGGCTTCGTCGAGCCGCTGCTGGAAGCCTCGGCGGTGCTGCGTGAAAGTGACGACCCGCTGATCGGCCTGCGCGCCTACGTCGCCGCCCGCATCCGCATCGCCCGCGAGCATCCGGCGATTGCCAAGGTGTTCAGCGGTGAACTGCTGCTGGGCGGTCGCCAGTTGCCCGACGAATGCCGCGACCTGCTGCACGCCGAAGCCCGGCGCAATGTCGAGTGCCTGCGCAGCTGGATCGAGCGCGGCTTGCTGGCCCCGGTCGATCCCGAGCATTTGATGCTGTTCATCTGGTCGGCGACGCGCACCTACACCAATATCGGCTGGCAGATGGGGCGCATCACCGGGCGGGAAGTGCCGCAGGATGAGGATTATGCGGTGGCGGCGGATACCATTACGCGATTGGTGCTGGGCGGTGTGGTGGCGCCGCGGGTGGGGGAAATCCGCGGCGTGCTGTTTGCGACTTGAAGCGTCAGGGCATGAAATCCAGCGGCAGCGCTGCTTCACCTGACCTTTGCTTGTACCAGGCCTGCATGACGTCGGGTAATCGAGCTTTCCATTGCGGCACGTTGGTGTAGTAACGAACACGAGAATTTCCCTTGACGTCGTAGGCCATCAGCATCACCCAAAACCGGCTGCCTGGGCCGCTCATGAAAATCGCCGTCCCCCCTATACCACGCATCCACATTTCCACAACCTGACCGTCCGGCACATCTGCACCGGGGTCGCCGATCATTATTGAACCGGATGTTTCCACCAGCACCTGATAGTCAGCGTTGAGTAACGCGTGCAGCGTCGCGTTGTCCTGAGACGAACGGGCCAGTCCAAGGCTGAGCAAATCGTATTCGATCTTCAATGGTTGCTCGGAAGCCACATAGCGACCGGCGTAGAAAACCCCCATGCCCCCACCGCAGGCGGCATCGGAACCATCCTGAACAACGTTCAGAATACCGTTGATCGCCGTAAAGCTCAGAGCGCATTCACCTTCAGCGTAATCGGCCTGCTTACCCTTCAGCACAGCCACACCCTCCAGATCGCCCGAGTTGCCGCCCTCTGCCGCCGAAATATCGAAAGCGATATGCCCGGCGTCGCGCTGCCGGGTATTGATTTGGGCGGCTGTCGAGGGACCATCAGGGATGAGCTGCCATGTGGCGTTCCAGCCAAAAGGTTTGGCGGCGTAATCGAGCTCGGTAATTCGCATCAGATAATTGCGGCGCAGACAGGCCAGCCGCTGGTCGCAACTATTGCGGCTTTTCAGCCACATCCGCTGATCAGCCTTGAGGGCTTTGGGATCGGCAACTTTGGCCAGCGTCGAACGCCAGACTGCAGCCAGTTTGTCATCGAGTCCCGAGAGATGCGGATCCGCACAAATGGCTTTTTCAACCGGGCTGGAAGCGCCGGCGCAGTCGAAACTGGCAGCGTAGGTGTTGGCAGCAAAAGCGAGGGATGACAGCAGCAAGGCGTGACGGAGATTGAAAGCGAGCATCGACAGATTCCATTCCTGAGGCGGCGGCAGTATGCCGGGCCCGGGCTATCGATGCTCTGGAATTTTCACCGGTTGCTTGCGGACAACCGGGATCTACGACAAAAGAAAATCAGAACGTGATGTCCGCCGCCGGCTTCACATCGATCCGTGCCACGGAACCGGTCAGGTGCGCCCAGTCCTTGTTGTGTTCGGCGATGATGTCTTCGGCGCTCATGTTGCCGTTGTCGACGGTGGAATGGGCGTCGGCCGCCAGTTCCACGTCGTAGCCCAGTTGATGGGCCTGACGCACAGTGGCGTTGACGCAGTAATCGGTTTGCAGGCCGCAGATCACCAGGCGATCGAAGTCTTCCCGAGGGATCAGTTTCTGCAGGTTGGTCTGGTAGAACGAGTCGTTGGCGGTCTTGTCGACGCGCAGGTCGCCCGGCGCGGTGGTCAGGCCGTCAGCCAGTTGCCAGCCCTCGGCGCCGTGGGCGAGCGGACTGTCCTTTTCGTTATGCTGGATCAGTACGACTGTAACCCCAGCCTTGCGCGCGCGGGCACTGAGGCCGTTGATGGTGTCGATCACATGTTTGATGTCGTGGCACTCGTATTCGCCTGTGCACAGGGCGCGCTGGACATCGATGATCAGCAATGCGGTGGTCATGGTGAGCCTTCCTTGATCGGTCCTTGAGACAGGGGCGGACGTGTGCCCGCCCCCTTTTTACCCTTCTCAGTAACCCAATGACAACCCGGTGTTGCGCCGTGGATCATTGGCGCCGTAGAAGCGGTTCTTGCCCACCGGTTTACCGCCCAGCGACGGCGCGCCGACCAGAATCGCGGCAATGTGGTTGGCATCCTGCGGGCCCGCAAACTTATGACCCCAGCTCTCGAGAATCTTCTTGGTGTCGGGGCTGGCGGCGAAGTCTTCGAGGTTGGTCTGCTCCGGCATCCACTGCTGGTGGAAACGCGGCGCATCGACCGCTTCCTGCAGGCCCATGCCGTAATCGATGACATTGAGCATGGTCAGCAGGGTCGCCGTGATGATGCGGCTGCCGCCCGGCGTGCCCACCACCATCACCACCTTGCCGTCCTTGGTGACAATGGTCGGGCTCATCGACGACAACGGTGCCTTGCCGGGCGCGATGGCGTTGGCTTCGCCTTGCACCAGACCGTACATGTTCGGCACGCCGACTTTCGAGGTGAAGTCGTCCATTTCATCGTTGAGGATCACACCGGTCTTGCTCGCCATCACGCCCGCGCCGAACCAGTCGTTGAGGGTGTAGGTGACAGACACCGCGTTGCCCCACTTGTCGACGATCGAATAGTGCGTGGTGTTGCTGCCTTCGTGCGGCGCAACGCCGGGTTTGAGTTCCGCAGACACGCCGGCCTTCTGCGGCTGAATCGCGTTACGCAGCTTGGTCGCGTAGTTCTTGTCCAGCAGATGCTCGATCGGGTTTTTCACGAAATCCGGGTCGCCCAGATAGCTGTTGCGATCCACGTAGGCGTGGCGCATCGCTTCGATCTGATAGTGCATGCCCTGGGCCGAATGGAAGCCCAGGTCCTTCATCGGATAGCCTTCGAGGATGTTCATGATCTGGCAGATCACCACCCCGCCGGAACTTGGCGGCGGTGCCGACACAACGTGGTAGCCACGATAGTCGCACTCCACCGGAGCCAGTTCGCGGGTCTTGTATTTGTCGAGGTCGGCCTGGGTGATGATGCCCTTGTTGGCCTGGCTGGACGTGACGATGGCGTCGGCCACCCAGCCTTTATAGAAACCGTCCGCGCCTTTTTCGGAAATGGTGCGCAGGGTCTTGCCCAAGTCCTTCTGCACCAGTTTCTGCCCGACCTGCATCGGCTCGCCGTTGCTCAGGAAGATCGCTCCGGAATCCTTGATGTCCTTCTTGAACACGTCGGTGGCGTAATCCAGCAGATCGACGTCACCCTGCTCCAGCTCAAAACCTTCTTCTGCCAGTTTGATCGCCGGGGCGATCATGTCCTTGCGCGGCTTGGTGCCGTACTTGCTCAACGCCAGCTCCATACCGGACACGGTGCCCGGAACGCCAACCGCGAGGTGGCCACGGGTACTCAGATCAGGAATGACGTTGCCCTGCTTGTCGAGGTACATGTCGGCCGTCGCGGCCAATGGGGCTTTTTCCCGGAAGTCGAGGAAGGTCTTGCGTCCGTCCGCCAGTTGAATCGTCATGAAACCACCACCACCGAGGTTGCCCGCCGCCGGGTAAACCACCGCCAGTGCGTAGCCTACGGCGACCGCCGCATCCACCGCGTTGCCGCCGCTTTTCAGTACATCGACACCCACGTGGGTCGCCAGGTGCTGAGCGGTGACCACCATGCCGTTTTCGGCGGCAACCGGTGCCACCGAGGCGGCATGGGCCATGAGGCAGCTGAGCGCCAATGAGGTCGCAATCAGCGATTTGGCAAAAGGTTCGTACTTCATGAGTCGGTCTCTTCTTTTTATAAGGTAGGAAAGCGCTTCAAGAGCATCAGCCAGTATGGTCGCGATTGCGGTTTGCGCCTCCCCGATCCGGCAGTATGCTGGGCGCTGCTACCGCCCCGACCCGGAGTTTTCCCCATGGCCTACACGTTCATCACCCTGCCCTCACCCGTGGGCGAGTTGAAGCTGGTCGCGAACGGTTCACGACTGGCCGCCATCCTCTGGGAAAACGACAAACCGAACCGGGTGCGCCTCGGGCCGATGACCGAAGCACCGGACAATCCGGTGTTGATGAAAACCGCGCGACAACTGGAAGAATATTTTGCCGGAACGCGAAGTGCGTTCGATCTGGAGTTGGATTTTGCCGGCACCGAGTTCCAGAAAAAGGTCTGGGCCGCGTTGCTGACCATTCCGTTCGGCGAGACTCGCACCTACAGCCAGATTGCCCGGCAGATCGGTCACCCCAGCGCGGTGCGCGCCGTCGGCGCGGCGAACGGCAGAAACCCGATTTCGATCATCGCACCCTGTCACCGGGTGATCGGCGCATCGGGAAAACTGACCGGGTTTGCCGGAGGCCTTGAGGCCAAGGAGCGGTTGCTGACACTGGAAGGTGGCCAGTGGTCGGACATCGGCAAAACCGGTGATCTGTTTTAAGCGCCGAAGAAATTATTCATCGCCGCGTACTGCAACAGCATGATGGTCTTGGCATCGCAGATTTCGCCTCGCTGGAACGCTGCCATTGCATCGTCGAAACGCCACTCCAGCACCTCTAGCTCTTCGGTTTCCTCCTCCAGGCCACCGCCCTCACCGACCTTCGACTGCGCATCGTACTCGGCAACAAAAAAGTGCAGCTTCTCGGTCACTGAACCCGGGCTCATGTAAGCCTCGAAGACCTTCTTCACATCGTGCACGCGGTAACCGGTTTCCTCTTCGGCCTCATCGCGAATACGCTGCTCCGGCGCCGCGCCTTCCAGCAACCCGGCAGCCACTTCGATCAGCAGACCGTCATGACCGTTGACGAACACCGGGAGGCGGAACTGGCGAGTCAGCACTACCGTGCGTTTTTTACGGTTGAACAACAGAATCGCCGCACCATTGCCACGGTCGTAGACTTCGCGGGTCTGGCGTTGCCATTCCCCGTTGTTGCGCAGGTAGTCAAAGGTAATTTTCTTCAGCAGGTACCAGTCGTGGGACAACACCTGAGTGTCGACGATGTTGACCCGCTCGGCGGTGTTGGGCATGACGCTTGAACCTCATTGGAAATCGGAAAGCCCCATGTTAGGCGAAAAAAAGCCCGGCAGCGCTACCGGGCTTTTTCATTCGTTTACTGCTGGCGGACCATGTCGGCCATTGTGACATCGGGCTCCTGCGGGGCAGCCGCCACGCCGTTGATCAACGGCCCATAACGCCGACTGAACTCCCAGTTGTACGGCACACGATCCTTGCTGGTGCCGTTGTCCCAGTTCACCGACCAAGTCATCAGGCCTTTGATCGGGAGCCCTTTGACCGCCAGGCGTTTCATCGCGTTGCCGACCACGTTTTTGTCGATCACGTAACCGGTAGCCGCAGCGTCGACATTGGCTGGCAGGCCGATGACGAACTTGTCCGCAGGGATTTTGGTGAACCCGCGAGTACCGGTCACCAGACTTTCCGTCAGGTAATAGAGGAAGTCCTCTTTCATCGCGTCGTTGTTCTGCGCGATCCACGCACCGTTGCCGTTGTTGGCCTCCGGCACCCAGACGCCATCGCCGCCCTGGTTGTAAAACTGCGGAGCGATGAAGTCGTAGTAGCCTTCCAGCGCCTGCAAGTAAGCGACGTATTTGCCGGCGGTGGTCAGGTACGGAAACTCCGGCGCCATGCTGATGATGAAGTGCTTGCCCTGGCCTGCGTAGTGATCCTTGACCAGTTTCAGGGCGGCCGGCAGGACGGTCTTGTTGGCAGCGAAATCAATCGCGCTCTGTTCAAGATCGATGTCCAGCCCGTCGAAGCCGTAGGTTTCCACCAGACGGATGATTTCGTTGGCCAACGGTTGCTCCTGACCGGCACGCAACTCGATGTGCGCATCGGCGCCGCCGAGGGAAATCAGCACGGCCCGGCCCTGACTGTTGAGTACGCCGACCTGACGGCGGAACTCGGCATCGGAGACGTTATAGGGCTTGAAGGTCGGAATCCCGCTGCCCTTCATGAACGCGACCGCAACCACGTTGTAGTCCTTGGGCACGTTTTCCAGGGCGATATTGGCGAACTGACCGCGCTGGTAGCCATCACTCGGACCGGCCGGCCAGTTGTGCCAGAAGCCCATGAGGATTTTCTTGCCGGCGATGCTCGGCATCAGCGAAGCCGCGTCGCTCGCCTGGTTTTGCAATAAGGTGAAGTCGATATTTGACATGTTCTAATCCTTCAGAACGTGTAGGTGGATGTTGCGGACTTATTTGAAG
Source organism: Pseudomonas sp. SDO52101_S400 (assembly GCF_054071635.1). Taxonomy (NCBI): domain Bacteria; kingdom Pseudomonadati; phylum Pseudomonadota; class Gammaproteobacteria; order Pseudomonadales; family Pseudomonadaceae; genus Pseudomonas; species Pseudomonas sp. SDO52101_S400. Next base: position 91,731 of record NZ_JBSVWF010000019.1, read on the forward strand.
TCCACATCGAAGGCCTGATAGAAGGCGTTGCCGGTGTTGGCGACGATCCACATCAGGACAACAACGTGATGACCTTGCTTGTTGGCCGGAAGCTTCACCGCGTGATTGACCTTGGCTTTCAGCTCCGCTGCATGACTGTAGTACGGCACTTGCGGATAGAAGTCCTCGGCGAACGGTTTTGCTTCCAGTTGTGCACGGGTGATGCGTTGTTTCGGGTCCCAGCCATCCTTGGTGATCAGCCAGCGGTAGCCGCGGGTGGTGTGCGGCGCGGTGTATTCCCATTTGACTTCAAGGGTCTGGCCAGGGGTGACATTGAGCAGTGGCCAGGTGAACGGACGACCGAGTTTCTTGCTCATTTCCTCGTCGGTGAAGTTCACGCAATCACGGGCATCGTCCTTGCCACCGCTGAGAATGTGACCATCGGCCGGAGGCACGACACTCGGGTTATCCGACTCGAAAGGCGCCGGGAACGGGCCGGCCACCAGTGCCGGGAAGTTCTTGCCACCCTCCATCTCGTTGACCTGCCAGCCACCGAGCAGTCCTTGTTCGATGGCCACCGCACCGCGGCTTACAGGGGAAATGACGCGACCGTGTCGCAGTTGGGTTTGAGCTTGTGGTTGGTTCATGTTTTTCACTCCGTTGATTTAAGAACTCTCCTGTCCGAGGAGAGGCCTTCAAGCTAACGGAGGGGGATTTTTTGTCCATCGGCGGTTTTGTCGCAGCCTGCCGTGGTGACATCCGTAAAACACCGAAAATACTGGATATAAATACAGTACATTGCGACGACGCTCACCCAACGCATGGCAAAAAGCCTACACAGCGTTATTACAAAAACCTGCATTCAACTGTTCAAGGGAGCTGCGCCTTGAACTCCTTTTCATACTGCCCGGCGAGTTGCTCTTTCTGCTTGTCGTCGAGCAACTTGCCGGCCATCTGGAAGAACTTCTGCTCCTCTTCCTTCAAGTGGTGATGAACCTTGTCCGAGAGCTTTTTAGCTGTGGCCAGCCAGGCAGGGCTGGACATTTCTGTCTCGTCGAGTTCCTCCATCATTTCGTCCATTTCATGGTGCTCGGCGATGGCATGGCGACTCAGGTCGACGCCATTGTCGAATTCCATCAGCGGGATATAGAAGTGGCGCTCTTCGGCTGTCTCGTGGGCCTGCAACTCGGCTTTCAGTTGCTTGTAGGCTTCGACGCGTTCCGGGGTGTCGCCGCTGGTCTCGATCAAGGTCTTGGCATAGCCGCGCTGACGGTCGTGGCTCTCGCGAAGGGCTTCGAAAATATTCATGGACTCTCCTCGACAAAAGCATTCGGAATGAACGCCTTCAAAGGGCTAGACCCCAGCGCGGGAGCGACGGTTCCAAGCAATTGCTTCAATCGACTACGGCGCGATAGGCTGCCGATTCATTACTACAAGGAAGACAACATGACGTTGCGGATCGAGCTGTCACAGGAACCCACCGAAGAACAGCGCGCAGCCATCCTGGCGCCCCTGCGTGCCCATAACATCGCCAAAGCCGGACCTTCGCTGTACGAACCGGTCGCTCTCCTGGTGCGCGGCGAGAACGACGAGATTCTCGGTGGCCTGTATGGGCACACGTTCTATCGGTGGCTGTTCATCGAGTTGCTGGCGGTGCCGGAAGAAGGCCGGGGACAGGGCATCGGCTCGAAGCTGATGAACATGGTCGAGGAGTTCGCCCGAGGAAAAGACTGCGTTGGAATCTGGCTCGACACCTTTGATTTTCAGGCTCCCGGGTTCTACAAAAAACTCGGTTATACCGAATGCGGCGAAATCAAGGATTATCCGCTGGGGCACAAGCGGCACTTTTTCCAGAAGCGCTTGATCGATTGAGTTCAGCGCCCCCCTCGCCAGTAGACTGGCGAGGGTCACAGACGCTTCAGCGCATCCAACCGCTCGTTACAGACAGGTCGCCAACGCCGCCAACCGGCGCTTGGCGACAAAGTCGTCCTTCTGCGCGTAGTAACTCAGCACCGTGCCGGACGCCTCAGTGGTCAAGTCGACAAACGACTCCGCCGAACGGGTGTAGACCGTCGAGCCGCCCTTCTTGCCCGGTTGCAGATACGCCGCCGCATCCACGCCGAACACCGCTTCGTCCTGCCAGGCGAATTGCACGCACTGAGCCACGACTTTCTCGGGTTTGTCCGAGTTCAGGATCTTGTAAGGGGTTTGAGTGCGGGCATCTTCCATCACCGAACCCGCGCAACCGGCCAGCAGGGTTGCCGCCAGTGCCACCATCAGCATTCGCATTGCATTCGCTCATTCGGAAAAAAGCGGACTGTATCACCGCAACGCGCAAAATCGTTCTGCTTTACTGCATTTAGAGCAAGACACTCGCCGGCAGCTGCGGCACATTAAAGGTCATCTGCCCCACAAGGAAACCCCATGGCGCCTACCGACCAGCGGCATGAACATGCCCTGAAACTGTTTCTCGATGCACGCCCGGAACTGCGCGAAGCCCTTGACCACCTCAACCCGCTGCTGGCCCAGGCCAAGGGCGAAACCCAGGCGCAGTACCGCGAAGAGCGCTTGCACGAAGCCTTCGAAGCCGAGGCTGAAAGCCAGGGATTGTTTGCCTGGGAACTGACGCTGCAACTGACCGCCGCAACGCCCGAGGACTATCAGGCTCAACGCCTGGAAGTGCATCGGGAAGTGGCGGAGATGGCCGGGATGGACTGGCTGGAGTATTGCGATCTTTATGGAATAGAACCGTAACCACTGCTCAAGGATGCCGCGCCGATGCTGCCTTCTACCTCGACTCACCGCGCCACTCCCGAGCATTTGCACATGCAGAAATGGCGGGGTCGTGTGGGCCTGGCGCTGGTCGCCAGCCTGTCGGTGCTGGCCGGCATGACCGATGCAATCGGCTTCATGGCCAGTGGCGATTTCGTCTCCTTCATGAGCGGCAACACCACGCGCCTGGCCGTGGCGATCAGCGTTGGCGATAGCGGATTGACGCTGCGGCTTATCCTGCTCGTTGCGACGTTTATTGCCGGTAATGCCCTGGGGGTCGTGGTCAGCCGACTGGGTGGTCGACGGGCTCTGCCATTGCTGCTGTCCATCGCTACCCTGCTCTGCGCGGCGGCCTGGCCTTATGACGCGCAACTGCCGGCGCTGCTGGCGGCAATCATTGCAATGGGCATGCTTAACGCAGCCGTGGAAGAGGTGAACGGTTTGCCGGTCGGCCTGACGTACGTCACCGGCGCGCTGTCACGATTCGGCCGTGGTTTGGGACGGTGGATGCTCGGCGAGCGGCGAAACGGCTGGAAGGTGCAACTGATTCCATGGAGCGGAATGTTCATCGGCGCCATTCTGGGCGCGGTTCTGGAGCATCATCTGGGGCTCAAGGCATTGTTTGTCAGTGGTGTGTTTGCCGGTGTGTTGGGATTGCTGTCTCTGAAAATCCCGAGGCGCTGGCAATTGGGCTACATGCCACGCTGAATGCCCTTTAGTGAGCTTTCGCTGTTTGCGCGCGCTCAAACAGTCCGCGACCTGGCAAGCGCAGGAAACATCCACTTCGCCGCCCCGGCGAGAAAGCTTTATCATGGCCGCAGTTTTGCTGATCGAGTCCGTCATGAAGTTCGCCATTGCGCTGTTTTCCGCCGCCCATGCGCCCTCCTCGCGCCGCGCCTTGCTGTTCGCACAGGCTGCACTGGCGGGCGGGCATGAAATTGTCCGGCTGTTTTTCTATCAGGACGGTGTCTATAACGCGTCCGACGCCGTGGTCACGCCACAGGACGAACTGGATCTGCCCAAGCAGTGGCGCAGCTTCATCGCCGAGCAAAATCTGGACGGCGTCGTGTGCATCGCGGCCGCCCTGCGCCGTGGCGTGTTGAATGCCGAGGAAGCCGGGCGTTATCAGCGTGATGCCGTGGCGGTCAGTGCGCCGTGGGAACTGTCCGGCCTCGGCCAGTTGCATGACGCGGTGCAGGACGCCGACCGTCTGATCTGTTTCGGAGGCGCATGACATGGCCAAATCCCTTCTGATTATCAGCCGTCAATCGCCGTGGTCCGGCCCCGGCGCCCGCGAAGCGCTGGACATCGTGCTGGCCGGTGGCGCCTTCGATCTGCCGATCGGTCTGCTGTTTCTCGACGACGGCGTGTTGCAACTGGCCGCCGGGCAGAACGCCAGAGCCCTGCAACAGAAAGACCTGAGCGCCAATCTGCAGGCGCTGCCGATGTTCGGTGTGGAAGAGCTGTTCTACTGCGCCGACAGCGCCAGTGCTCGCGGCCTCGGCGACCGTTCGCTGGACGAGGCGTTGCCCTTGGCTGCCGAGCAAATCACCGCCCTCATTGACCGTTACGACCAGGTGATCACCCTCTGATGTCGACCTTGCATGTGTTGTCCCATTCCCCGTTCGGTGACGAACGCCTGACCAGTTGCCTGCGCCTGCTCGGCACTGCCGACGCGCTGCTGCTGTGTGGCGACGCCGCTTATGCGTTGCAACCCGGTACTGCGCCGTTCAAAGCTCTGGAAACCCGCCGGGTGAAACTCTTCGTGCTGGCCGAAGACGCGCAAGCCCGCGCCGTGCAGGCTCCGGACTGGGCCGAAGCCATCGACTACCCGGCCTTCGTCGAACTGTCGATCCACCACGACAAGGTCAACACCTGGCTATGAATGCGCTGACCGTCGGCGCCCGCGCCATCGAACTGGACAAGGACGGCTTCCTGGTCGACCTCAACGACTGGTCGGCAGAAGTCGCCAGCGCCCTCGCCGCCGCCGAAGACATCGAGCTGAACGCCGAACACTGGGAAATCCTCGAACTGCTGCGCAGCTTCTATGCCGAATTCCAGCTGTCCCCGGCCACCCGGCCGCTGATCAAGTACACCGCGCTCAAGCTCGGTGCTGATAAAGGCAACAGCCTGCACCTGAACCGACTGTTCAAAGGCACCCCTGCCAAACTCGCCGCAAAACTGGCGGGCCTGCCCAAACCGACGAATTGCCTATGACCGACTATCCAGCGCTGACCCTCGAAACACCCGCCGAGCATCCGTTCGCCCAGTTTGTGCGCATCCTCGGCAAAGGCAAGCGCGGCGCCCGCGACCTGACCCGCGAGGAAGCCCGGGAAGCCATGGGCATGGTGCTCGACGAAGCGGTTGAAGAAACCCAGCTCGGCGCCTTCCTGATGTTGCTGCGGCACAAGGAAGAAAGCGCCGAGGAAATGGCCGGCTTCACCGAGGCCCTGCGCGAACGCTTGCAGGCACCCGCGCTGAAGGTCGATCTGGACTGGCCGACCTATGCCGGCAAGAAACGTCACCTGCCGTGGTATCTGTTGGCGGCCAAGTGCCTGGCGCAGAATGGCGTGCGTATCTTCATGCATGGCGGTGGCGCTCACACTGCCGGGCGTTTGTACTCCGAACAATTGCTCGGTGAATTGAATATTCCACTGTGCCGCAACTGGCAACAGGTCGGCGCGGCGCTGGATAACGGTGGCCTGGCATTCATGCCGCTGGTGGACTGGGCACCGCAACTGCAACGGATGATCGACCTGCGTAACACCCTCGGTCTGCGCTCGCCGATCCATTCACTGGCGCGGATCCTCAATCCGCTGGGCGCGCGTTGCGGCTTGCAGAGTATTTTTCACCCCGGCTATCAAGCAGTGCATCGCGATGCCAGCGGTCTGCTCGGTGATACGGCGATCGTGATCAAGGGCGATGGCGGCGAAATCGAGATCAACCCCGATGCCGACAGTCACCTGTACGGCACCACCGGCGGCGAGAGCTGGGACGAGGAATGGCCGCAGCTGTCGGCGCAGCGCCACGTCAAACCGGCGTCGCTGGATGTCGAGCACCTGAAGGCTGTCTGGCGCGGCGATGTGGTCGACAGCTATCCGCAAATGGCCCTGATTTCGACTATGGCCCTGGCCCTGCGAGGCCTTGGCCAAAGCCGCGAACAAGCCTTCGAAACTGCCGGGCAATACTGGGTCGCACGGAACAAATCGATTTAACCGATCATTCACGCCCGATCTTTGCGCTTTTTGTTCGAACTCATCGGAATAGACTCCACTCCAACGATTATTGGTTTCTGGAGTCTTGATCATGGGTTTACTCGTCGATGGCCGCTGGCAGGACAAGTGGTACGAAAGCAGCAAGGACGGCGCGTTCCAGCGCGAACAGGCGCAGCGCCGCCATTGGGTCACTCGCAACGGTGAGCCTGGCCCGAGCGGTGAAGGTGGTTTCGCCGCCGAAGCCGGGCGTTATCACCTCTATGTCTCACTCGCCTGTCCGTGGGCCCATCGCACGCTGATCCTGCGCAAGCTCAAAGGCCTGGAAAGCCTGATCGATGTTTCGGTCGTCAGTTGGTTGATGCTGGAAAACGGCTGGACCTTCGACCAGGACCTCGGCTCGACCGGCGACAAACTCGACCACTTCGATTTCATGCACCAGCGCTACACCGCTGACACCGCCGACTACACCGGCCGCGTCACCGTGCCGGTGCTGTGGGACAAGAAGCTCAAGCGCATCGTCAGCAATGAATCGGCGGAGATCATCCGCATGTTCAACAGCGCCTTCGATGACTTGACCGGCAACGATCTGGACTTCTATCCGGCGCCATTGCGCGGCGAGATCGATGCGCTGAACGAGCGAATCTACCCCGCTGTGAACAACGGCGTGTACCGCGCCGGATTCGCCACCTCGCAGAAGGCCTATGAAGAGGCGTTCGATGATGTGTTTGCAGAACTGGATCATCTGGAACAGGTACTCGGCGCCAACCGTTATCTGACGGGTGAATACCTGACCGAGGCGGACGTGCGGTTGTTCACCACGCTGATTCGTTTCGACGCGGTGTACCACGGGCACTTCAAATGCAATCTGCGGCGGATCAGCGATTATCCGAACCTGTCGAACTGGCTGCGGGAGATGTACCAGTGGCCGGGCGTTGCCGAGACCGTGGATTTCCAGCACATCAAGAACCACTACTACGGCAGCCACAAGACCATCAACCCGACCGGGGTTGTGCCGAAGGGGCCAGACCAGGATTTCAATATTGCCCACGACCGGGACCGGTTGGGCGGGAAAGGGGTTTGGCGCAGAGGCTGAGTTGTTCAGCGTTGTTGAAAGCCTCTTCGCGAGCAGGCTCGCTCCCACAGGGGATTTGTGCACGACACA
>NZ_JBSVWF010000020.1:0-95934 GCF_054071635.1 Pseudomonas sp. SDO52101_S400
TTCGTTGTCTGATCCACCGCTTTCGCGAGCAAGCCCGCTCCCACAATTGAATGTGTTTCAGACCATCAATCGTCGCTGATGGTGATGTTCGGCATCGCCGGCGACGCCGCTTCCTGCAACACGATCCGCGCGCCGACGTGGCGGGCCAGTTCCTGGTAAACCATCGCGATCTGGCTGTCCGGCTCGGAAATCACTGTCGGCTTGCCGCCATCGGCCTGTTCGCGGATCAGCATCGACAGCGGCAGCGACGCCAGCAGTTCGACGCCGAACTGGGTCGCCAGTTTCTCGCCCCCGCCCTCACCGAACAGATGCTCGGCGTGTCCGCAGTTCGAGCAGATGTGCACGGCCATGTTCTCCACCACGCCCAGCACCGGAATGTTGACCTTGCGGAACATCTCGACGCCCTTGCGTGCGTCGAGCAGCGCCAGATCCTGTGGCGTGGTGACGATCACGGCGCCAGCCACCGGGACTTTCTGCGCCAGGGTCAGCTGGATGTCGCCGGTGCCTGGCGGCATGTCGATGACCAGATAATCCAGGTCGCCCCAGGCGGTTTGTGTGACCAGTTGCAGCAGCGCGCCGGAGACCATCGGACCACGCCAGACCATCGGCGTGTTGTCGTCGGTCAGGAAGGCCATCGACATGACTTCCACGCCATGGGCCTGCAGCGGCACGAACCACTTCTGATCCTTGACCTGCGGGCGGGTGCCTTCGGGAATGCCGAACATGATGCCTTGGCTAGGGCCGTAGATATCGGCATCAAGGATCCCGACTTTCGCACCTTCACGGGCCAGCGCCAGCGCCAGGTTGGCAGCGGTGGTGGATTTGCCCACGCCGCCCTTGCCCGACGCGACGGCGACCACGTTCTTGACGTTGGCCAGCCCCGGAATCTGCGCCTGGGCCTTGTGCGCGGCGATCACGCTGCTGACCTCGACCTTTGCCGACACCACGCCGTCGAGGTTCTCGATGGCCAGTTGCAGCAATTGCGCCCAGCCGCTCTTGAACAGACCGGCGGCATAACCGATTTCCAGCTGCACGCTGACGCGGTCACCGGTGATTTCGATGTTGCGCACGCAACCGGCGCTGACCGGGTCCTGGTTCAGGTAGGGGTCGGTGTATTGGCTGAGGACGGCTTCCACCGCTGCGCGAGTGACGGCACTCATGGGCAACTCCGATAACAAGACTGGGAAAAGAAAGATGGCGGGTATCCTACCCCTTCTGTCCTCCGGACGGCATGCCCGGCAACGATTTGCAGGGGTGAAATATCTTTCCCGGCGCTTTATAGTGGCCGACCTCCGTTTCATCAAGTAGCGAAGCCCCACATGTCCGAACCACGCAAGATTCTCGTCACCAGCGCCCTGCCCTACGCCAACGGTTCGATCCACCTTGGCCATATGCTGGAATACATCCAGACCGATATGTGGGTGCGCTTCCAGAAGCATCGCGGCAATCAGTGCATCTATGTCTGCGCCGACGACGCCCACGGTTCGGCGATCATGCTGCGCGCGGAAAAGGAAGGCATCACCCCGGAACAACTGATCGCCAACGTGCAGGCTGAACACAGCGCCGACTTTGCCGAGTTCCTGGTCAACTTCGACAACTTCCACTCCACTCACGCCGAAGAAAACCGTGAGCTGTCGAGCCAGATCTACCTGAAGCTGCGTGATGCCGGGCACATCGCCCAACGTTCGATCACCCAGTATTTCGACCCGGAAAAGAAAATGTTCCTGGCCGACCGCTTCATCAAGGGCACCTGCCCGAAATGCGGCACCGAAGACCAGTACGGCGACAACTGCGAAAAATGCGGTGCGACCTACGCGCCGACCGACCTGAAGGATCCGAAGTCGGCAATCTCCGGCGCCACCCCGGTGCTCAAGGATTCCCAGCACTTCTTCTTCAAGTTGCCGGACTTCCAGCAGATGCTGCAGACCTGGACCCGCAGCGGCACCCTGCAGGACGCCGTGGCCAACAAGATCGCCGAATGGCTGGACGCCGGCCTGCAACAGTGGGACATCTCCCGCGATGCGCCGTACTTCGGCTTCGAGATCCCGGGCGAGCCGGGCAAGTATTTCTACGTGTGGCTGGACGCACCGATCGGCTACATGGCCAGCTTCAAGAACCTGTGCAACCGCACGCCGGAGCTGGACTTCGACGCGTTCTGGGGCAAGGACTCCACCGCCGAGCTGTACCACTTCATCGGCAAGGACATCGTCAACTTCCACGCCCTGTTCTGGCCGGCGATGCTCGAAGGTGCGGGTTTCCGCAAGCCGACCGGGATCAACGTGCACGGCTACCTGACCGTCAACGGTCAGAAGATGTCCAAGTCCCGCGGCACCTTCATCAAGGCCCGTACCTACCTGGATCACCTGTCGCCGGAATACCTGCGCTACTACTACGCGGCCAAACTGGGCCGTGGCGTGGACGACCTCGACCTGAACCTCGAAGACTTCGTGCAGAAGGTCAACTCCGATCTGGTCGGCAAAGTCGTCAACATCGCCAGCCGTTGCGCCGGTTTCATCCAGAAAGGCAACGCCGGCCTGCTGGTGAACAGCAACGCCGCACCGGAACTGACCGAAGCGTTCCTGGCCGCAGCACCGAGCATCGCCGACGCCTATGAGGCCCGCGACTTTGCCCGTGCCATGCGCGAAACCATGGCCCTGGCCGACCGCGCCAACGCCTGGATCGCCGACAAAGCACCGTGGTCGCTGAACAAGCAGGAAGGCAAGCAGGATGAAGTCCAGGCGGTTTGCGCCACGGCGATCAACCTGTTCCGCCAGTTGGTGATCTTCCTCAAACCGGTGTTGCCAGTACTGGCTGCCGATGCCGAGGCGTTCCTCAACGTCGCCCCGCTGACCTGGAACGACCACACCACGCTGCTGGCCAACCACCAGTTGAACGAATTCAAGCCGTTGATGACCCGCATCGACCCGGTAAAAGTACAAGCCATGACCGACGCCTCGAAAGAAGACCTTACCGCCAGCCAGACCGACACCGGCACCACCGCGCCTGCCGGCAATGGCGAACTGGCCAAGGATCCGCTGTCGCCGGAAATCGACTTCGACACCTTCGCCGCCGTCGATCTGCGCGTGGCACTGATCGTCAAGGCCGAACACGTTGAGGGCGCAGACAAGCTGCTGCGTCTGACCCTCGACATCGGTGACGAGCAACGCAACGTGTTCTCCGGGATCAAGAGCGCCTACCCGGATCCGTCGAAACTCGACGGGCGTCTGACCATGATGATCGCCAACCTCAAGCCACGGAAAATGAAATTCGGCATCTCCGAAGGCATGGTGATGGCGGCTGGCCCTGGCGGTGAAGAAATCTACCTGCTGAGCCCGGACAGCGGCGCCAAGCCGGGTCAGCGCATCAAGTAAGGTTTTGCACTGATCGATCCCACAGGCGTACCCCGTGCGCCTGTGGGATTTTTCATATCTGGCCCATCCTCCATAGCAGCCGGATAATGCCTAATCTTTAGTAACACCCGCCCGCTCTCACCGGCAGAACCATGACCGAACTCGTGCTTACGCTCTTCAGTGCTGCGCTGATCAACAACTTCGTGTTGCACTGGCCGCTGGGCGTCGATCCGCTGCTGGCCGGTGATCGCCGTCAAGTGCATGCGCTGGGGCTGGCAACGTTATGCCTGATGTTGATTGTTGGTGTGACGGGTTATGCGATCTGGCATTGGCTGCTGGTGCCGTTGCAACTGGAGTTCCTGCGGCTGTTTGTGTTTCTGCCGCTGAGCGTCCTGCTGATCACGCCGTTGCTGAAGCTGTTGGCACATTGGCGACCCACGCTGCCATTCGACGGTTTGTGGCCACTGCTGCTGGGCAATGCCGGTGTGCTGGGACTGACGCTGATCAACGCGCAAGAGGACAAAGGCCTGTTGCATGCGACAGCCCTGAGTCTTGGCGCCGGTCTGGGTTTCTGGCTGGTGTTGAGCCTGTTCAGCGATCTGCGCGAACGCACAGCCGACAACGATATTCCCCTGCCCTTTCGTGGTTTGCCGATCCTGTTGATCGGAGCCGGACTGATGGCGGTGGCTTTTCTCGGATTCAGTGGACTGATCAAAACATGAGTCTGATTCAACGCATCGACGCCTTGCTGCCGCAGACCCAATGCGGCAAGTGCGGTCATCCCGGATGCAAACCCTACGCTGAAGGCATCGCCGAAGGTGAGCCAATCAACAAGTGCCCGCCGGGCGGCGAAGAAACCATCGCGGCGCTGGCCGAACTGTTGAAAATCCCGGTGCTCGAGCTGGACATCAGCCGTGGCTCCGCGCCCCCGCAAGTGGCCTACATCCGCGAAGCCGAATGCATCGGCTGCACCAAGTGCATCCAGGCCTGCCCGATCGACGCCATCGTCGGCGCAGCAAAACTGATGCACACCGTCATCATCGACGAATGCACCGGTTGCGATCTGTGCGTGGCGCCCTGCCCGGTTGACTGCATCGAGATGCACCCGCTGCCTCTGGGCACGCTGCCGGTGGTAGGTGGCCTGGCACACAGCCTTGAAGAACAACAGGCACGCACCGCCAAGCGCGATCATGCCCGGCAACGCTTCGAACGGCGTAACGCCCGGCTGCATAGAGAAGAGCAGCAGAAGCAAGCCGAACGCGAGGCCCGTGCGCAACGTGCGGCGCAGGTTGAAGTCGCAGCCGCCACGCTCGATCCGGTGCAGGCTGCGCTGGAACGGGTACGAGCGCAAAAAGCCGCGACCGCCGACGCCGCGCTGAAAAAGGCCAAGATCGATGTGGCCATGAGCCGCGCTCAGTTGCACAAATCGCTGAAAGCCTTCGGTCATCCACCGACCTTCGAACAACAGTCGCAATTGATCGTGTTGCAGCAGCAATTCGAAGCCGCCGAGCAGGCCTTGGCGAAACTGGAAAGCAGCGCCGCACCTGCGCCGGTCGTGGCAGCCCCGGCAAAAGACGCCGACCTGAAACGGGCGAAAATCCAGCTGGCGATGCGCCGTGCCGAGCTGAAAAAAGCGCAAACCGCAGAGGCTCCGCCGGAGCAGATTGCAGCGCTGGAACAAGCCCTGCGTGAAGCCGAGCAAGCGTTGCATGACGCCGAAGCCGCGAGCGATCAACCGGTTCCCGAGCTTGTGCGCGTGGAGAAACGTCCGATCGACAACCAGCTTCGTCAGCTGAAAACCGAACTGGCCTACGCGCGCGCCGACCTGAACAAACTGCAGCGGCGTGACGGCACGCCAGCCGAAGTCCTCGACAAGGCCCGCACCCGCCTGCAAGAGGCGGAGCGGCAGGTGGAAGCCCATGTCATCCATTGAAACCAGAGACGAACGCCTGCAACAGGCAATGAAGCTGGTTTTGCTGGCGACATTGCCGGGGCTGTTGGCGTTGTTCTGGTTTTACGGTTGGGGCGTGCTGATCAACCTGATCCTGTCCGTTGCCACGGCATTGAGTGTCGAAGCCACCGTGACGCGTTTGCGCCGCCAACCGCTGCAAACCACATTGACCGATGGCAGCGCGGTGGTCAGCGCTACACTGCTGGCAATCGCCCTGCCACCTTATTGCCCGTGGTGGCTGACGGTCACGGCAATCGGCTCTGGCCTGCTATTGGGCAAACACTTGTACGGTGGCGTTGGCCGAAACCCGTTCAATCCGGCCATGCTCGGTTTTGCACTGACGATGGTGATGTTCCCGCAGCCGATGACCCATTGGCCGTCCCATGGTATGGATTTGGCGGCGACCGTGGGCCAGGTGTTCAACCTCGGCGCGGCGCCGGATGCCTGGGTCCAGGCCACAGCACTGGACAGCCTGCGGATCAACAAAAGCCTGACGATCGATGAGCTGTTTGCCAGTAATCCGGCATTCGGCCGTTTCGGCGGTCATGGCGTGGAGTGGGTGAACCTGGCGTTTCTCGCCGGTGGACTGTTTCTGCTACAGCGCAAGGTAATTGGCTGGCACGCACCGGTAGGCATGCTTGCCAGCCTGTTCTTCATCAGTTTGCTTTGCTGGAACGGTTCGGGATCCGACTCCCATGGCTCGCCGCTGTTCCATCTGTTGAGCGGCGCTACCATGGTTGGCGCCTTCTTCATCGTCACGGAGCCGGTATCCGGCGCAAAGAGCCCACTTGCCCGTTTGCTGTTTGGCGTAGGCGTCGGCCTGCTGACTTACCTGATTCGCACCTGGGGCGGTTATCCGGATGGGGTGGCATTTGCGGTGTTGCTGATGAACCTGTGCGTGCCGGCACTGGAACGCTTCGCCGCTGCCCGTCAGGCGCAGGTGATGCCATGAACCGTATAGGCAGCCTGATCACCCTGTTGCTGCTGACAACGGCAGGAATCGGCATGACTTGTCTTGTGCAACGCAGCAATGCGCCGCACATCGCCGCTGAACAGCGCCAGCTCGAAAGTCGCAAGTTGCTGGATGTACTTTCAGTCGACGCCTACGACAATCAGCCTCTGGAACAGCCTCTGGCACTGACCGACACCCACCTGAGCCACAGCGAGTTGCTGGGCGGCTATCGAGCGACCAGAGCCGGCCAACCCGTGGCGGTGCTGCTGCGCACCCGGACCGAGGGTTATGCGGGTCGCATCGAGTTGCTGATTGCCATCGATGCCAACGGCCGATTGCTCGGCGTGAAAACCTTGGAGCAAACTGAAACCCCGGCACTGGGCGGGCATATCGGTGACTGGCCAAATAGTTGGTTGCAGGTGTTTAGCGGCAAATCCAGCAGCCAACCGACGGATGCCGGATGGGCTTTGAAAAAGGATCAGGGGCAATTTGACCAGATCGCTGGCGCAACCATCACGTCCCGCGCGGCCATCAACGCCATCCACGATGCTCTGCGTTACTTCGACGACCACCGGACAACCCTGCTGGGGAGTGCGCCATGAACACGTCAACGCCCCTGTCGAACTCAATGATGCTGGTGCTGTTGATCGGCGCCACTGAATCCGTGGCCGGAGCGCTGGCGATCCTGCTGATGTTCGCCGTTGTGGTGAGTGCTTACGGTTTGTGCATGACACCACTGCGGACTCGACTGAGCTCCGGGAGCCTGTTGCCGGTCAGCCTGGTGCTGGCTGCAACGCTGGCGGGGTGCGCCGATATTCTGCTGCAGCGCGGCGCTGTGCAGTGGCAACAACTGATCAGCCTTTACGCCGGCCTGATCGGTTTGCAGTGCGTCATATTCGAACACAATGGATTCTTTCGACTGCCAGCCAGAGCACGTCTGAAACTGTGCGGTTTGTTTGCCGTACTGATGACCGTGCTGGCGGTGTTGCGTGAGTTGCTCGGTCAGGGCAGCATCGGCCATCACCTGTCGGATCACTGGCAAGGTTTGATTCTGTTCGGCGACGGTCTGCATTTCGCGACGCTGGCTCCCGGCGCCTTCATACTGCTGGGGCTGGTGCTCGCCGCCCGTCAGGCCTGGACTCGCCCTGCCGCCCTACCCGAGGAAACGCATCACCCATGAATGCCGCAAAACGTCTGGAGATCTTCCGCAGGCTTCACGAGGACAATCCCGAACCCAAGACCGAACTCGCCTACTCTTCGCCTTTCGAGTTGTTGATCGCGGTGATTCTGTCCGCACAATCGACTGACGTCGGGGTGAACAAGGCGACGGCGAAGCTTTACCCGGTAGCCAACACGCCGGCCGCCATTCATGCCTTGGGCGTCGAAGGTTTGTCCGAGTACATCAAGACCATCGGCCTCTATAACAGCAAGGCCAAAAACGTGATCGAAACCTGCCGCCTGCTGGTCGAACGCCACAATGGCGAAGTCCCGCAGACGCGCGAAGAACTGGAAGCCCTGCCCGGCGTCGGCCGCAAGACCGCCAACGTCGTGCTCAATACCGCGTTCCGGCAATTGACGATGGCGGTGGACACTCACATTTTCCGGGTCAGCAACCGCACCGGCATCGCACCTGGCAAGAACGTGGTCGAGGTTGAGAACAAACTGATGAAGTTTGTCCCCAAACAATACCTGCTCGATTCGCACCACTGGCTCATTCTTCACGGGCGCTACGTGTGCCTGGCCCGCAAGCCGCGGTGCGGCAGCTGTCGGATCGAAGACTTGTGCGAATACAAGGCCAAAACTTCGGACGATTGAGCGCCTATTAAGTTTATTGATATTGCGATTGAAAAAATCTTTTTTACGATCTGCTGGAATATCGATATAAGGAGCGCCAAAGGCAGCCTTAGCCTGGAGTTAATCTTATGAGCACCAGCAAAGAGCAAGTGGACGTAGAAGACGATTTCGTCGCAGATGCTGACGACGAACCGGTGGTTGAGGTCGCCAAGACCAATCTGAGTAAACGCCGCACCATCGATAACATGCTTGAGGAACGCCGACTGCAGAAGCAATTGGCCGATTACGACTTTGATCTCTGACATTTGAAAGCCTCCCGCAACGGAGGCTTTTTCATTTCTGCTGCAAGCTGATGCCGACCTGCCCAGGATCCCTCAGCGGCTTAAGCGGTCAGACCAGGCCATTGCGCTGTGCCAGTTCGATCAGATCCACCAGTGAACGCGCGTTGAGCTTCAACAGCAACCGTGTCTTGTAGGTGCTGACAGTCTTGTTGCTCAGAAACATGCCATCGGCAATTTCCTTGTTGGTCTTGCCCCGTGCCAGCTGCTGCAACACCATCATCTCGCGCCCGGACAGGCGATCGACCATGTCGGCTTCACTGGCATTGCCCAGGCTGGTACGTACGGTGTGCAATGCCTGATTCGGAAAATAACTGTATCCGGACAGTACAGCCTTGATAGCGCTGAGCAGCTCGGTCAGATCCTGTTGTTTGCAAACATATCCTGCCGCTCCCGACTGCATGCAGCGCATGGAAAAATGGCCCGGAGCCTGGGACGTCAACACCAACACCTTCAAAGGCATCGCACTTGTCGTAAGACGCGCAATGACTTCCAGTCCATCAAGTTTCGGTATACCGATATCCAGAATGACAATATCGGGCATCTGGTCGCGAGCCAGTTGTAATGCGTCCACTCCGTTATCCGTTTCTGCAATGACTTCGTAGCCATGACGTTCCATCAGCATACGCACCGCAAGACGAATGACGGGGTGATCATCCACGATCAGCACTTTATTCATGGGCAAGTCCAGTTTCGCTGTTCGAATTTTTAGAACCGGCACAATAACGTAGTCATTTCATCCATGGCATAGCGAAGTTCCGTTGCACCAGTAGCGAGAGACACTTCCTACAGCCAATAAAGATTTCTCCTACAGAAAAGACTCATAAATGTAGAGACTAGACATCCAGCTCGAGTGGTCACTTGAAAATCATTTGACCTGCAACACTGGCTTATCGAGAAGCGAGTCCTGAAAAGAGGAACTCGGCACGACAAAAAACCGAAACAACATACTTATATCCACCCGACCGTTTTTAATATAAATACCAGGTGTCGGGGACAAAAACATCTCCTCCCCCTTACAACAACTCAAGCGACCCAACATGACGAGAAAGATCATACTCATGAGTAAAGAATATGTTAAAGATCAACAAAAAAATCACCAACCCCATCAGTGTCATCGCCATATTCGCGTTCATCTCCGAAACGTCCGCGGCGGTGTCCCTGCCCTTCCTTGACAATGACGAACGGGAAATCTACATCTGGTTCCTGATCAGCTTTCCATTCTATTTATTGTTCCTGTTCTTCATCACCTTGAATTTCAACTACCGATCCCTTTATGCACCTTCGGACTTTGATGACGACAAGAACTTTCTGAAAGCTTTTGAAGATAACAATGTCGATTTGTCCGGAGTACCGACTGACCAACTGATTACTGGAGTTAAAACTGTAAAACTACCGAAACCACTGAGCACGCTGTGTATCATTGACATTCGGGGCATCAGCGCCGAATCAAAAATAAACACACTCCTGGAAAAAATCCCACAACCCGCCAAGCACTCGCTCAGAATATTCCTCATTTTAACGAATGATATGTCAGAGATTTTACCGAAAGAAAACATCGCTAAATCGCTCAAACGAGGAAGGAAAGCCATAGGGACGACGTATTGTATTATTTACGACGTTCACTTGCTGAACATCACTGTATTGGGAAGAGTTTAAATTGAGGCACAGAGACACGAAGTACATTAATGCAATGCACACAGTACAACAGATGAATTCGGGAACGCTGATCTACAACGATCAGGTAAACAGAAAGGTTTTGCAGCATAGCGGTCTTGTCAGAACGACAAGACCGCTATTTCACGTCTGGCCCGAAGGACTCAGAACAGCTTGCGGCCTTTGTTGGCGGCAATACGCATGCGCAGCGCATTGAGCTTGATGAAACCCGCCGCGTCAGCCTGGTTGTAGGCGCCGCCGTCTTCTTCGAAGGTCGCGATGTTGGCGTCGAACAGCGAATCGTCGGACTTGCGGCCGGTCACGATCACGTTGCCCTTGTACAGCTTCAGGCGTACAACGCCGTTCACGTTGACCTGGGAAGCGTCGATCATCTGTTGCAGCATCAGACGCTCAGGGCTCCACCAGTAGCCGGTGTAGATCAGGCTGGCGTACTTCGGCATCAACTCGTCTTTCAAGTGAGCGACTTCGCGGTCCAGAGTGATCGATTCGATGGCGCGGTGAGCACGCAGCATGATGGTGCCGCCCGGGGTTTCGTAGCAACCACGGGACTTCATGCCGACATAACGGTTCTCGACGATGTCGAGACGGCCGATACCGTGTTGACCACCGATCTTGTTCAGGGTCGCCAGTACAGTGGCCGGGGTCATTTCGACGCCGTCCAGCGCAACGATGTCGCCGTTGCGGTAGGTCAGTTCCAGGTATTGCGGGGTGTCAGGAGCCTTCTCCGGGGAGACGGTCCAGCGCCACATGTCTTCTTCGTGCTCGGTCCAGGTGTCTTCCAGCACGCCGCCCTCATAGGAGATGTGCAGCAGGTTGGCGTCCATCGAGTACGGGGATTTCTTCTTGCCGTGACGCTCGATCGGGATCGCGTGCTTCTCGGCGTAGTCCATCAGCTTCTCGCGGGACAGCAGGTCCCACTCGCGCCAAGGGGCAATCACTTTCACGCCTGGCTTGAGCGCGTAGGCACCCAGTTCGAAACGTACCTGGTCGTTACCCTTGCCGGTCGCGCCGTGGGAAATGGCATCGGCGCCGGTTTCGTTGGCGATTTCGATCAGACGCTTGGCGATCAGCGGACGTGCGATGGAAGTACCCAGCAGGTACTCGCCTTCGTAAACGGTGTTGGCACGGAACATCGGGAACACGAAGTCACGCACGAATTCTTCGCGCAGGTCGTCGATGTAGATTTCTTTGACGCCCATGGCCTGCGCCTTGGCGCGAGCCGGCTCGACCTCTTCGCCCTGACCCAGGTCAGCAGTGAAGGTCACTACTTCACAGTTATAAGTATCCTGCAGCCACTTGAGGATCACCGAAGTGTCCAGGCCGCCGGAATACGCCAGAACGACCTTGTTTACGTCCGCCATGCCATCACTCCACGGGGTTCTACGGAAAGCCGATGAGTCTACCGCTCAAACGCGATAATTTACAGAGGCGCGACAGCTTAAGACGACAAAGCGACAGAATCTGTCGAGAGGGCGACGATGACCGACAGGTCAGGAAGTCGCTGCGGCGTTGGCCGGTGTGCTGGCCTGAGGCGCAGGAGCGGTGGTCGGTGCAACCCGCGCAAGGTGCACATTGACCCGACGGTTCTTCGCCCGGTTGGCAGCACTGGTGTTCGGCACCAACGGGTAACGCTCACCATGGAAGCGCACGGTGATCTGCGATTCCTGGATGCCGTTGGCCTTGAAGAAGTCGACCACCGCCAATGCCCGCCGACGCGACAGCTCACGGTTGGTCAGGCGATTGCCGCTGTTGTCGGAGTGGCCATCGAGCTCGATATGATTGACCGTCGGATCGGCCTTCATATATTCGAGCATTACTTGCAGCTTGGCCTTGGCCGCAGCGTCCAGTTCGATGCCTTCGCCGGGGAATCCGATCTGCGATTGTTTGACCTGCTCGAAATTCTGCGGGAGCAGTTTCGCCACACAGGCCTGATAGTCGTTGAAGGCCTTGCTGAACTTGACCGGCAACAGACGCACTTCCGACACACGGCCATCGCCCGATGCATGGCGAACCACGGGGCTGCGTCCGTCCATCAGGCCGCTGATCAGTTGTCCGGCCTGCGCCTGAGAGCTGTTGAACAGGATATTGCCACTGCCGATCCTGACCGTGCCCAGGTTGATATCGCCACGGCCTGGCTGCCAAGGCGCCGCAGCCGCCATCAAGGTCGCCGAACCACCGCCGAGCATGGCGTTGTAGGCGTTCAGACGGAATGTCGCCTGCTCCCCGGCCTTGCGCACGAACTGGCCCGAGCCGAAATCGGTGATCGGCTGCGTCAGGCGGCATTCGAACTTGTCGCCCTCGACCGTCCACTCAATGTTCTCCAGACGGGTCTGGTAGGTCAGCGCCATCGCCGGAAGGCTGGCAAACACACTGAGCAAGGCTAAATAACGCTGGCGCACGGGAGGCTCCATTGGCTTCTACAACAAAAAGACCGATACATACATGTTTACGGCATACCTATGGGATATCGGACGCTCGTCGCAAAACTTGATAGCGAGTGCCTGCAAGAGTCTTTTCCGGTAGCATTCGCCTCAGTTTGACCCGCCTGGAATCCCCTCATGTCCGACCGCCTGACCCTGCTGCGTCCCGACGACTGGCACATTCATCTTCGCGATGGTGCCGTGTTGACCAATACCGTTGCAGATGTTGCGCGCACCTTTGGTCGCGCCATCATCATGCCCAACCTGGTACCTCCGGTGCGCAACGCCGCTGAAGCCGACGGCTATCGCCAGCGGATTCTCGCTGCCCGCCCGGCCGGCAGTCGTTTCGAGCCGTTGATGGTGCTGTACCTCACTGACCGTACCCAACCCGAAGAAATTCGTGAAGCCAAGGCCAGCGGTTTTGTCCACGCGGCCAAGTTGTACCCGGCCGGCGCCACCACCAACTCCGATTCCGGGGTCACCAGCATCGACAAGATTTTCCCGGCGCTGGAAGCCATGGCCGAAGTCGGTATGCCGCTGCTGATCCACGGTGAAGTCACCCGTGGCGACGTCGACGTGTTCGACCGCGAGAAAATCTTCATCGACGAGCACATGCGCCGCGTGGTCGAGCGTTTCCCGACGCTCAAGGTCGTGTTCGAACACATCACCACCGGCGATGCCGTGCAGTTCGTCAACGAGGCATCGGCCAACGTTGGCGCGACCATCACCGCGCATCACCTGCTGTACAACCGCAACCACATGCTGGTGGGCGGGATCCGGCCGCACTTCTACTGCCTGCCGATCCTCAAGCGCAACACTCACCAGGAAGCCCTGCTCGACGCCGCCACCAGCGGCAGCGCGAAGTTCTTCCTCGGCACCGACTCGGCACCGCACGCCCAGCACGCCAAGGAAGCCGCCTGCGGCTGCGCCGGCTGCTACACCGCGTACGCCGCCATCGAGTTGTATGCCGAAGCCTTTGAACAGCGCAATGCGCTGGACAAGCTCGAAGCGTTCGCCAGCCTCAACGGCCCGCGTTTCTATGGCCTGCCGGCGAATACAGATCGCATTACTCTGGTTCGTGAAGAATGGACCGCCCCGACCAGCCTGCCTTTCGGCGAGCTGACCGTTATCCCGCTGCGCGCCGGTGAAAAACTGCGCTGGCGCCTGCTGGAGGAACACGCGTGAGTGAAGACCATTTCGACGACGAACTGGACGGTCAAGGTGGCGGCGGTTCCCGTCACCCGATGGCAGCACGCTTTCGCGGCTACCTGCCGGTTGTCGTCGACGTAGAGACCGGTGGTTTCAACTCGGCCACCGACGCACTGCTGGAGATTGCCGCGACCACCATCGCCATGGATGAAAAAGGTTTCGTCTACCCGGACCACACCTACTTCTTCCGTGTCGAGCCGTTCGAAGGCGCCAACATCGAAGCGGCTGCGCTGGAGTTCACCGGAATCAAACTCGATCACCCGTTGCGCATGGCGGTCAGCGAAGAGACGGCCCTGACCGATATCTTCCGTGGCGTGCGCAAGGCCTTGAAGGCCAACGGTTGCAAGCGGGCGATCCTGGTCGGCCACAACAGCAGCTTCGACCTGGGCTTCCTCAATGCTGCCGTCGCGCGGCTGGACATGAAGCGCAATCCGTTCCACCCGTTCTCAAGCTTCGACACTGCGACCCTCGCGGGTCTGGCCTACGGTCAAACCGTATTGGCCAAGGCCTGTCAGGCAGCAGACATCGACTTCGATGGCCGTGAAGCGCACTCCGCGCGTTACGACACCGAGAAGACGGCCGAGCTGTTCTGCGGCATCGTCAACCGCTGGAAACAGATGGGCGGCTGGGAAGACTTCGACGACTGATGGTCGCCGGATTAAATCCCGCGCATGAAAAAACCGGCTCAAGAGCCGGTTTTTTTGTACCTCGACGTTGCGCCTTACAGGGCAGCAGCGTTCTCGGTCAGGTAAGCCGCAACGCCTTCTGGCGAAGCGTTCATGCCCTTGTCGCCTTTTTTCCAGTTGGCAGGGCAGACTTCGCCGTGCTCTTCGTGGAATTGCAGAGCGTCGACCAGACGGATCAGCTCTTCCATGTTACGGCCCAGCGGCAGGTCGTTGATGATCTGCGAGCGGACAACGCCTTTGTCGTCGATCAGGAACGCGCCACGGAAAGCCACGCCGCCTTCGGACTCAACGTCGTAGGCCTTGGCGATTTCGTGCTTCATGTCGGCAGCCATGGTGTATTTCACCTGGCCGATGCCGCCATTGTTGACCGGGGTGTTGCGCCAGGCGTTGTGGGTGAAGTGCGAGTCGATCGAAACGGCGACCACTTCAACGTTGCGTGCCTTGAAGTCGGCCATGCGGTTGTCCAGAGCGATCAGCTCGGACGGGCAGACAAAGGTGAAGTCCAGCGGGTAGAAGAACACCAGGCCGTATTTGCCTTTGATGGCCGAGGACAGGGTGAAGCTGTCAACGATCTCGCCATTGCCGAGTACGGCCGGGACGGTGAAGTCAGGGGCTTGTTTGCCTACGAGTACGCTCATTGATATCTCCTGGTGTAGAAACTTGAAGTTCAGGGTTCGCGCCAGCCTGCCACCCTCAGGCGACAGCCCTGTGACACAAACCCCCTTCGCAAGGGCCGACCATCATACACTGCGTTTTTCGACTGTCCTTAACGGTTTTTCGCGAAATCCCGGCTGGCATTCAGCCATGCACCACCGTTCGTCAGCCACAGCCGTTCGCGATGAAAACCGTTGGGAAAGCACTTTGACAATCATTCTCGTTAACATTAAGATCCATCGCAATTGAGCCACAACCAGCGACGGTTCTCACTTATGTATGTTTGCCTCTGCACTGGCGTCACCGACGGACAGATCCGCGAAGCGATCTATGAAGGTTGCTGCAGCTATAAAGAAGTCCGTCAGGCCACCGGCGTAGCCAGCCAATGCGGCAAATGTGCCTGCCTCGCGAAAGAAGTGGTACGCGAAACCCTGACCAAGCTGCAAACCGCCCAGGCCGCGATTCCCTACCCTGCAGAATTTACTGCCGCCTGATTGCACCCATTTCGAAGAACCGGACTTAAGTCCGGTTTTTTTATGCCTGAAAATCAATTGCTTAGCGACTAGACGCGGAACACAAACATTCTTATTCCGATTAATTTTCATATATTATTCAATAACTTAGGTTTGACACTTATAAATACCAAGCTCAAACTCCGCCTTATATACCGCTACTTAGGGCAGGACTCCCATCATGAAAGGCGACGTAACAGTCATCCAGCATCTCAACAAGATCCTTGCCAATGAGCTGGTCGCGATCAATCAGTACTTCCTGCATGCGCGCATGTATGAAGATTGGGGCCTGAACAAGCTCGGCAAGCACGAGTACAAAGAATCCATCGACGAGATGAAGCACGCGGACAAGCTGATCAAGCGCATCCTGTTCCTCGAAGGCCTGCCGAACGTGCAGGACCTGGGCAAGCTGCACATTGGCGAGCACACCAAGGAAATGCTGGAGTGCGACCTGCGTATCGAGAAGACCGGCCACGCGGATCTGAAGGCAGCCATCGCTCACTGCGAATCGGTTGGCGACTTCGGCAGCCGCGAACTGCTCGAAGACATTCTCGAATCCGAAGAAGAACACATCGATTGGCTGGAAACCCAACTGGGCCTGATCGATAAAGTCGGTCTTGAGAACTATCTGCAATCGCAGATGGGCGAAGACGAGTAATCAGCAAGCGCTGAACTCTAGACACTAAAAAGCCCCGCCCTCTTTCGAGAGGCGGGGCTTTTTATTGCCCGGACTTCAGACTCGCCGAAATCCGGGCTGAAACCAGTCAGGCTTCGGACTTGGCCGCAGCAGCCTTGGCGGATGCTTCCTTGACCAGAGTCTGCAGCTCACCGTTGGCGAACATTTCAGCCATGATGTCGCTGCCGCCGACCAGTTCACCGGCTACCCACAGCTGCGGGAAAGTCGGCCAGTTGGCGTACTTCGGCAGGTTGGCACGGATTTCCGGGTTCTGCAGGATGTCGACGTAGGCGAACTTCTCGCCACAGCCCATCACAGCCTGCGCAGCTTTCGCGGAGAAGCCACACTGCGGGGCATTCGGCGAGCCTTTCATGTAAAGCAGAATGGTGTTGTTGGCAATCTGCTCTTTAATCGTTTCGATGATATCCATGGAGCACCTCGGCTGAACTTTCCGACTCATGGGTCGGCACGGTGGCGCATTGTAACGGAATCCCGAGCGCCCTGCTCGGTCTCCCCGACAGACTTGCTCAAGCCGCCGCCACGGTCACCGGTACGCCATTGAGCGCCGCATTGCCCGACAACTCGTCGAGCTGACACTCATCGGTCAGATCGTTGGCGCTGGAACCCGGCTGGCCGCTGGCAATCGACATCCGCACGCCCGGGCGCGCATGGCCCCAACCGTGCGGCAGGCTGACCACGCCCGGCATCATGTCCGCACTGCCCAACACTTCGACCTCGATCTGCCCGACCCGGGAGCTGACGCGCACAAGCTGACCATCAGTGAGCCCGCGACTGGCGAGATCGTCCGGGTTCATCAACAACTGATGACGCGGCTTGCCCTTCACCAATCGATGATAGTTGTGCATCCACGAATTGTTGCTGCGCACATGGCGCCGGCCGATCATCAACAACTCATCGGCGGCCGGTGCCTGCAAGGCAGAAAAGCGCGCCAGGTCGGCCAGAATTTCCGGTGGTGCAGCCTGTACTCGTTGATTGGAAGTCTTCAATCGCGGTGCCAGGTTGGGCTTCAGCGCCCCCAGATCAACGCCGTGCGGATGGTCGAACAGCGCTGCCAGCGACAGCTTGTGCTCCGATGCATCGCCATACAGCCCCATGCGCAGGCCCATGTCGATCATCTTCGCCGGCGGCATCGTCGGTTTCAATTCCTTGTCGGTCTTCGCCGCAAACGCCTTGGCCAGGCCGACGAAGATCTCCCAGTCATGCAGCGCGCCCTCGGGCTTGGCGAGAATCGCCCGGTTGAAACGGGTGACGTTGCGTACTGCGAACAGATTGAACGTGGTGTCGTAGTGATCATTCTCCAGCGCCGAGGTGGACGGCAGGATCAGGTCGGCATAGCGCGTGGTTTCGTTGATATACAGGTCAACGCTGACCATGAACTCCAACCCGTCGAGCGCCTGCTCCAGTTGCCGGCCATTGGGTGTGGACAGCACCGGATTACCGGCCACGGTGATCAGCGCGCGAATCTGGCCCTCTCCTTCCGTGAGCATTTCTTCGGCCAGCGCCGAGACCGGCAGTTCGCCGCCGTATTCCGGACGACCCGAGACACGGCTTTGCCATTTATTGAAGTGCCCGCCAGAAGTGGAAGCCACCAAGTCCACCGCCGGCTCGGTGCACAGCGCACCGCCAACGCGATCGAGGTTGCCGGTCACCAGATTGATCAGTTGCACGACCCAATGGCACAGCGTGCCGAAAGCCTGGGTGGAAACACCCATCCGCCCGTAGCAGACGGCGCTAGGCGCAGCGGCGAAATCCCGGGCCAATTGGCGGATCTGCTCGGCGGGAACCGCGCACAACGGGCTCATGGCTTCGGCCGTGAAAGCCGCCACTGCAGCGCGCACGTCATCCAGACCGTCCACCGGCAGATGGCTGTCCGAGGCCAGCCCCTCGCTGAACAGCGTGTTGAGCACACCAAACAGCAGCGCCGCATCGCCACCAGGGCGCACAAACAGGTGCTGGTCGGCCATCGCCGCCGTCTCGCTGCGCCGCGGATCGACCACCACCACTTTGCCGCCTCGGGCCTGAATCGCCTTCAGACGTTTTTCCACATCCGGCACGGTCATGATGCTGCCGTTGGACGCCAGCGGGTTGCCGCCCAGAATCAGCATGAAGTCGGTGTGATCGATGTCCGGGATCGGCAGCAGCAAGCCGTGGCCGTACATCAAGTAGCTGGTCAGGTGATGGGGCAACTGGTCGACCGAGGTCGCCGAGTATCGATTACGGGTTTTCAACAAACCCAGAAAGTAGTTGCTGTGGGTCATCAGCCCGTAATTGTGAACGCTTGGATTGCCCTGATACACGGCAACCGAGTTCTGCCCATGACGTGCTTGAATGGCCGACAGTTTTTCAGCCACCAGCTCAAAGGCCTCTTCCCACTCGATCGGCAACCATTCACTGCCAACCCGGCGCATGGGCTGGCGCAGGCGATCCGGATCGTTCTGGATGTCTTGCAGCGCCACGGCTTTGGGGCAGATGTGCCCGCGACTGAACGTATCCAGTGCGTCCCCCTTGATCGAGGTAATCTGCACCTGGCCTTCGGTTTCAGTGGTTTCGATGCTCAAGCCGCAGATGGCTTCGCACAGGTGGCACGCACGGTGATGGAGAGTCTTGGTCATGGCCAGTCTCTGTCTTGTTCTGGGCAGGCAATAACGCCTGCGGGAACAAAACTATGGCGCCTGACCGGGCGCTGCGCCAGCGACGTTCGTCTTGTGAATCGGTGACCATCAGGCGAGCCGATAGCCCTTCATCGCGATCAGTTGGAAGGCAACTGGGGCGGCGCTGCCAGCTGGATTTCCTGGATGGTTTCGATCTGCTCGTGGGCGACATGCACCCCGGTGAGTTCGCCGATCAGCCGCCAATGCTCGTCGAGCCCGGTGCTGATGGTGGCCATGCGATCGATCATGTGGCGGCCGGCCGTCTTGACCACTTCGTCTTCGCTGCGCAGCAATTCGAAGGACAATGAGGTGATCGACGCCGTCAGATGTGTCAGTGAGCGTGCCGTGTGGCCCAGTAATTCCATTAACAGTTTTTCTTTCGATTCCATGCGGAGGCTTCCTGCGTCGCTCGTCAGTTATTTATAACCCAGCACTTTGCTTTAGCAAATGTTTCAGGTCTGACATCCGACCAGCGAATCCCCGGCTGACCGGTCGCAAACCGACCAGGCCTGCTCCATCCCCGCCCTGCCTGATTGCCAAGCCCTGCGGCGCCAGTGTACAAAGGTCTCGAAATCCGGCATGAAATCCGCGCTTCGTGTGACGTCATCCCCCCGCAATATCCGCAAGAATCGCAGCCTATTGGAAAAACGCGACATTTAGTGTCAATATCGCGCCTTCCCCTATTTCGTCGCCCCCGTGCGGCTTACGCCGCAGGTCTCGCCCGTTGTTCCGATAAACAAGGCTTTGAGCATCTGCGGTTTGTAGCAAAAAGGTAGTCAATGATGAGCGCAAGGCACTTTCTCTCCCTGATGGATTGCACGCCCGAAGAGCTGGTCAGCGTGATCCGTCGAGGCGTTGAGCTCAAGGACCTGCGTAACCGCGGCGTACTGTTCGAGCCTCTGAAAAACCGCGTCCTGGGGATGATCTTCGAGAAATCCTCGACCCGCACCCGGATCTCCTTCGAGGCCGGCATGATCCAGCTCGGTGGCCAGGCGATCTTCCTTTCGCCGCGCGACACTCAACTGGGCCGTGGCGAGCCCATCGGCGACTGCGCCATCGTCATGTCGAGCATGCTCGATGCGGTGATGATCCGTACCTTTGCCCACAGCACCCTGACCGAATTTGCCGCCAACTCCCGCGTGCCGGTGATCAACGGCCTGTCCGATGACCTGCATCCGTGCCAGCTGCTGGCCGACATGCAGACGTTCCTCGAACACCGTGGGTCGATCCAGGGCAAGACCGTGGCCTGGATCGGCGACGGCAACAACATGTGCAACAGCTATATAGAAGCGGCAATCCAGTTCGACTTCCAGTTGCGCGTCGCCTGCCCTGAAGGCTATGAACCAAACCCTGAATTCCTGGCCAAGGCCGGTGATCGCGTGACCATCGTCCGCGATCCGAAAGACGCCGTGCGCGGCGCGCATCTGGTGAGCACCGACGTCTGGACCTCCATGGGCCAGGAAGAGGAAACCGCCAAGCGCCTCAAGCTGTTCGCGCCGTTCCAGGTCACCCGCGCCCTGCTCGACCTGGCCGCCGAGGACGTACTGTTCCTGCACTGCCTGCCCGCCCACCGCGGCGAAGAAATCAGCCTCGACCTGCTTGATGACCCGCGCTCCGTCGCCTGGGATCAGGCAGAAAACCGTCTCCACGCACAGAAGGCCCTGCTCGAGTTCCTCGTCGAACCGGCATATCACCACGCATGAGTCATGAATTACTGCTGAATCTGCGCAACCTCGCTTGCGGCTACCAAGATCAACGTGTGGTGCAGAACCTCAATCTGCACCTCAACGCCGGCGACATCGGTTGCCTGCTCGGCTCTTCGGGCTGCGGCAAGACCACCACCCTGCGCGCCATCGCCGGTTTCGAACCGGTGCACGAAGGGGAAATTTCTCTCGGCGGTGAAGTGATCTCCAGCGCCGGTTTCACCCTCGCCCCGGAGAAACGCCGGATCGGTATGGTGTTCCAGGACTACGCGCTGTTCCCGCACCTGAGCGTCGCGGACAACATCGCCTTCGGCATTCGCAAGCACCCGAACAGGGAGCGTGTCGTCGAAGAACTGCTGGAGCTGGTCAATCTGAAGAACCTCGGCAAGCGCTTCCCCCATGAGCTGTCCGGCGGCCAGCAGCAACGTGTCGCCCTCGCCCGCGCTTTGGCACCGGAGCCGCAACTGCTGCTGCTCGACGAACCGTTTTCCAACCTCGACGGCGAGCTGCGACGCAAGCTCAGCCATGAGGTGCGTGACATCCTCAAGGCCCGTGGTACCAGTGCGATTCTGGTGACTCACGACCAGGAAGAAGCGTTCGCCGTCAGCGATCACGTCGGCGTGTTCAAGGAAGGCCGGCTGGAGCAGTGGGACACGCCGTACAACCTCTATCACGAGCCGGCGACGCCGTTTGTGGCGAGTTTCATCGGTCAGGGTTACTTCATTCGTGGCCGGCTCGGCAGCCCGGAATCGGTGCAGACCGAGCTCGGCGAACTGCGCGGCAACCGCGCCTACAC
Organism: Pseudomonas sp. SDO52101_S400; assembly: GCF_054071635.1. Classification (NCBI taxonomy): domain Bacteria; kingdom Pseudomonadati; phylum Pseudomonadota; class Gammaproteobacteria; order Pseudomonadales; family Pseudomonadaceae; genus Pseudomonas; species Pseudomonas sp. SDO52101_S400. Next base: position 21,391 of record NZ_JBSVWF010000020.1, read on the forward strand.
CTGGCCGATCGGCGGCGCGGTGGATGTGCTCCTGCGTCCGGATGACATCGTTTACGCCCCGGACAGCGCGTTGAAAGCACGGATCGTCGGAAAGACATTCCTCGGCGCCTCGACCCTGTATCGCCTGCAACTGCCGACCGGCGCACAGCTGGAATCGATATTCCCGAGCCATGCCGATCATCAGGTCGGTGCGGATGTCGGGATTCGAGTGGCGGCGGAACACCTGGTGTTGTTCCAGGCCTCGGGCAGCACCGCTGCGCAGATCCCGGCCGTGGAAAACGGCGTTCGCCGTTACAGCACCGCGCACTGATCTGTACCGAAACGATGAGGGAGCCTGATGGCTCCCTTATTTTTTTGGCCTCAGCCCAGCATCAATGTGCCGCTCGCAACGAGTGTGGCATTCCCGCCGATCTTCACCCGATCGCCTTCCAGCCGACAGAACAGCTCCCCACCTCGCGCCGAACGCTGGCACGCGGTCAGGCTCGATTTGCCCAAACGTTTTGACCAATACGGGATCAGGCTGCAATGAGTCGAGCCGGTCACCGGGTCTTCATTGATACCGATGGCCGGAGCGAAGTAGCGGGAGACAAAATCATGCTGATTGCCCCGTGCCGTGACGATCGCACCCAACCACGGCAGCTTGGCCAGGGCGACCATGTCCGGTTGGCAATCGAGCACCGCCTGTTCGGACTCCAGCACCACAAACAACTCGTTGGAACTCAGGACGTCCACTGCCTGAACATTCAGCGCCCTTTCGATTTCGAGGGTGACGCCTTTTTCCACCGCTTCGATGGCCGGGAAATCCAGCCACAGCCTGTCGCCTTCGCGACTGACACTCAACGGCCCGGACTTGCAGGTGAAATCCAGACGTTCGGCGCTTTCCTTATAAATCTCGAACAACACAAAGGCGCTGGCCAGGGTCGCGTGACCACACAGCGGCACCTCGGTGGTCGGCGTGAACCAGCGGATATGCCAGGCCTGGCCTTCGCGCACCAGAAACGCGGTTTCCGCCAGATTGTGTTCGGCGGCGATCTTCTGCATCAAGTCGTCCGCGAGCCACGCATCGAGCCGATAGACCATCGCCGGGTTGCCACTGAACGGCCGATCACTGAATGCGTCGACCTGATGAAACTCGAGCTGCATAACCTTCTCCCTGAATTCGTCAACGGAGCATGCCGCTACGGCTCGCTCATCGCCAGTGACAGAACCGGCCAATTTTCCTCATACAGCCATCAGGACCGACCGATCTCAGCAAATTTGGCCTGAGTGTGCTCGGCGAGTATGGCGGGCGCCAGTTCGACTTCCAGCCCACGCCGCCCGGCACTGACATAAATGGTCGCAAAAGCCACGGCGGAATTATCAATAAAGGTACGCAGGCGTTTTTTCTGTCCCAGCGGACTGATGCCGCCCAACAGGTACCCCGTGGAACGCTGCGCGGCGGCCGGGTCGGCCATCTCCACTTTTTTCACGCCGGCGGCGTGGGCCAGCCCCTTGAGGTCAAGACTTCCGACGACCGGCACCACCGCCACCAGCAATTCACCTTTTTCGCTGGCCGCCAGCAGCGTCTTGAACACCTGTGCCGGCTCCAGCCCCAGTTTTTCCGCGGCCTCCAGCCCATAGGACGCCGCCTTGGGGTCATGTTCGTAACTGTGCACGCGATGTTCGGCACGAACTTTTTTCAACAAGTCCAACGCAGGGGTCATGGCAGCTCCAGGCTCGGCAGTGGCAAAAAAACCTGCGCAGGATTCTAGGCCATCGCTACTTAAAAGGCTCTAACACGCGCCACGTTTCACGGGGCTTGCAGGCCCATAACAGGATCGTCAGGCCAGTGACCCGCAGGATCATTCACATGACTGATAGTTTATTTGTGACTGACGGTTCACTTTCGACCTTTGACAGCTTTGTTTCTTGTCTATATTTTTTCGAATCTGAATAATGTAAGAATTATCATCACCGCAGCACCCAGCAGTAAACCGGGAACAGGATGGGGATCCTGCCCCGGCGAAAATCGCGCCTTGCCTGTCGGCAAACGCGCCAGACAACAACAAAAACCGAGGTTTTCAATGACAACTGCGTTACAGCAACCATCGCTATCGAGCCAGTGCCTGGCCGAGTTTCTGGGTACTGCACTTCTGATCTTTTTCGGTACTGGCTGCGTCGCCGCGCTCAAGGTCGCGGGCGCCAGCTTCGGCCTGTGGGAAATCAGCATCATCTGGGGCGTCGGCGTGAGCATGGCGATCTACCTCACCGCCGGGGTTTCCGGTGCACACCTGAACCCTGCAGTCAGTATCGCCCTGAGCATTTTCGCCGATTTCGAAAAGCGCAAACTGCCGTTCTACATTCTCTCGCAGGTTGCTGGCGCCTTCTGCGGCGCGCTGTTGGTTTACACGCTGTACAGCAACCTGTTCTTCGATTTCGAACAAACTCACCATATGGTTCGTGGCTCGGCCGCCAGCCTGGAACTGGCCTCGGTGTTCTCCACCTTCCCGAACCCTGCGCTGTCGACGGCCCAGGCGTTCCTGGTCGAGGTGATCATCACGGCGATCCTGATGGGCGTGATCATGTCCCTTACCGACGACAACAACGGCCTGCCGAAAGGCCCGCTGGCGCCACTGCTGATCGGTCTGCTGATTGCCGTGATCGGCAGTTCGATGGGCCCGCTGACCGGTTTCGCGATGAACCCGGCCCGTGACTTCGGTCCGAAACTGATGACTTTCTTCGCGGGCTGGGGTGAAATTTCCTTCACCGGCGCACGTGAAATCCCGTACTTCCTGATTCCGATTTTTGCACCGATTGTCGGTGCCTGCCTCGGCGCTGCCGGGTATCGCGGGCTGATTGCCCGTCACCTGACCGGCGCCACACCTGCTACAAAGGATGCAGAACCGGCCATTGACGGCAAACCAAGAACTTCTTGAAACAGTCGGCGCAGGTTCCTGCCCATTCGAACCTGCGCCACGGCCCACTCTCCCTTATTTCGTCCAAGGCAATCGACATGACCGACATTCAGAATAAGAACTACATCATTGCCCTCGATCAGGGTACGACCAGCTCCCGCGCGATCATTTTCGACCGCGATGCGAACGTGGTCTGCACCGCGCAGCGCGAATTCGCCCAGCATTATCCGCAAGCCGGCTGGGTCGAACACGACCCGATGGAAATCTTCGCCACCCAGAGCGCCGTGATGGTCGAAGCGCTGGCCCAGGCTGGTCTGCATCACGACCAGGTGGCCGCCATTGGTATCACCAACCAGCGTGAAACCACTGTGGTCTGGGACAAGACCACCGGCCGCCCGGTCTACAACGCGATCGTCTGGCAATGCCGCCGCAGCACCGAGATCTGCCAGCAGCTCAAGCGCGACGGTCATGAAGACTACATCCGCGACAACACCGGCCTGGTCACCGACCCGTACTTCTCCGGCACCAAACTGAAGTGGATTCTCGACAACGTCGAAGGCAGCCGCGAACGTGCGCGCAATGGCGAACTGCTGTTCGGCACCGTCGACAGCTGGCTGATCTGGAAATTTACCGGCGGCAAGGTCCACGTCACCGACTACACCAACGCTTCGCGCACCATGCTCTTCAACATCCACTCGCTTGAGTGGGACGCGAAGATGCTGGAGATCCTCGACATCCCTCGCGAAATGCTGCCGGAAGTGAAGGCCTCCTCGGAAATCTACGGTCGCACCAAGAGCGGCATCGCCATCGGCGGTATCGCCGGCGACCAGCAGGCTGCGCTCTTCGGCCAGATGTGCGTGGAGCCGGGCCAGGCGAAAAACACCTACGGCACCGGTTGCTTCCTGCTGATGAACACCGGCGACAAAGCGGTGAAATCCCAGCACGGCATGCTTACCACCATCGCCTGCGGCCCGCGTGGCGAAGTGGCTTACGCACTGGAAGGCGCGGTGTTCAACGGTGGCTCCACCGTGCAGTGGCTGCGCGATGAACTGAAGATCATCAACGACGCCCACGACACCGAATACTTCGCCAATAAAGTGAAGGACAGCAACGGCGTCTATCTGGTGCCAGCCTTCACCGGCCTCGGCGCTCCTTACTGGGACCCGTACGCTCGTGGCGCCCTGTTCGGCCTGACTCGCGGCGTGCGTGTGGATCACATCATCCGCGCTGCGCTGGAGTCGATTGCCTATCAGACCCGCGACGTACTGGACGCCATGCAACAGGACTCCGGCGAACGCCTCAGGGCCCTGCGCGTGGATGGTGGCGCGGTAGCCAACAACTTCCTCATGCAGTTCCAGGCCGACATCCTCGGCACGCAAGTCGAGCGTCCGCAAATGCGCGAGACCACTGCACTGGGCGCAGCTTATCTGGCCGGTCTGGCGTGCGGTTTCTGGGGCAGCCTGGAAGAACTGCGCGGCAAGGCAGTGATCGAACGCGAATTCGAACCGAGCCTGGACGAAGTCGAGAAAGAGAAGCTGTATAAAGGCTGGAAAAAAGCTGTCAGCCGTACCCGTGACTGGGCACGTGAAGACGCTGAATAAGCCAACCTGAGTACTCGTATCCGTATGTAACTGGTAGGGAGCGGATTCCTGCGGCATCATGGGCAAATTTTGCACGGCAGCCCAAAGGAAGCCCCATGAATCTGCCTCCCCGTCAGCAGCAAATTCTCGAGCTGGTCCGCGAACGCGGCTATGTGAGCATCGAGGAAATGGCCACGCTGTTCGTTGTTACCCCGCAAACCATCCGCCGCGACATCAATCAGCTCGCGGAAGCCAATCTGCTGCGTCGTTACCACGGCGGTGCGGCCTATGATTCCAGCGTCGAAAACACTGCCTATGCGATGCGCGCCGATCAGATGCGCGATGAAAAACAACGCATCGGCGAAGCCATCGCCGCACAGATTCCCGATCACGCCTCGCTGTTCATCAACATCGGCACCACCACCGAATCCATCGCCCGCGCCCTGCTCAATCACAGCCACCTGAAAATCATCACCAACAACCTGCATGTTGCCTCGATGCTCAGTGCCAAGGATGATTTCGATGTGCTGCTGACCGGCGGCAATGTCCGTCGCGACGGCGGCGTGGTGGGTCAGGCGAGCGTGGACTTCATCAACCAGTTCAAGGTCGACTTTGCGCTGGTAGGCATCAGTGGCATCGACGAAGACGGCAGCCTGCTCGACTTCGATTACCAGGAAGTGCGGGTGTCCCAGGCGATCATCGCCAATGCCCGGCAGGTGATTCTGGCGGCAGACTCCAGCAAATTCGGCCGTAACGCGATGATCCGCCTCGGCCCGATCAGCCTGATCGATTGCCTGGTCACCGACCAGCAGCCGGTGCCGGCACTGGCGCAACTGCTGAGTCAGCACAAGATTCGCCTGGAAGTCGTTTAACCCCTCTTACATCTCAGCGCCTGTTCTGGCGCCTTCGTCGGATCGCCGCCCGGGGCAAGCCCGCTCCCACAGGTGTTGAGTCGGCCACAAGATTTGTGAGCACAGCCAACCACTGTGGGAGCGGGCTTGCCCGCGAAGGCGACTTGCAACTCACCAAACTTCTGGCGTCCTGACGCGCATTTCATGTTCGAATATTTTCCTTTCTCCGCCCTTCGATGAGTTTTTTCAATCGAAGTCGACTGGCTGCGCGCGTCTTTATGGGCTACCATTTTCGCAAATGAACATTCATGTTCGATTTCCAAGACAGAAAATCAAAAGAGCCCGAGGCCAGCCGATGTCCACATCTACCTTGCGTACGCCCCCTATCTCCGAGATCTACGATATCGCCGTCATCGGCGGCGGGATCAATGGCGTGGGGATCGCAGCGGATGCCGCCGGTCGCGGTCTTTCGGTGTTCCTTTGCGAAAAGGACGACCTGGCCAGCCACACCTCGTCGGCCAGCAGCAAGCTGATCCACGGTGGCCTGCGCTACCTCGAACATTATGAATTCCGTCTGGTGCGCGAAGCCCTGGCCGAACGCGAAGTGCTGCTGGCCAAGGCCCCGCACATCGTCAAGCCGATGCGTTTCGTGCTGCCGCACCGTCCACACCTGCGCCCGGCGTGGATGATCCGTGCCGGCCTGTTCCTCTATGACAACCTCGGCAAGCGCGAAAAACTCGCCGGCTCCAAGAGCCTGAAGTTCGGCGCCGACAGCGCGCTGAAAAGCGAAATCACCAAAGGCTTCGAATACTCCGACTGCTGGGTCGATGACGCCCGCCTCGTGGTATTGAACGCCATGGCAGCCCGTGAAAAAGGCGCGCACGTCCACACCCAGACCCGTTGCGTCAGCGCCCGCCGCGCCAAAGGCCTGTGGCACCTGAACCTGGAACGTGCCGACGGCAGCCTGTTTTCGATCACCGCCAAAGCGTTGGTGAACGCCGCCGGCCCTTGGGTCGCCAAGTTCATCCGTGACGACCTGAAGATGGAGTCGCCGTATGGCATCCGCCTGATTCAGGGCAGCCACATCATCGTGCCGAAGCTGTACGAAGGCGATCACGCGCACATCCTGCAAAACGAGGATCAGCGCATCGTTTTCACCATTCCGTACCTGAACAACCTGACGCTGATCGGCACCACCGACCGCGAGTACACCGGCGATCCGGCCAAAGTGGCGATCACCGACGGCGAAACCGATTACCTGCTCAAAGTGGTCAACGCCCACTTCAAAAAGCAGATCAGCCGTGACGACATCCTGCACACCTACTCGGGCGTACGCCCACTGTGCAACGACGAATCCGACAACCCTTCAGCGGTGACTCGCGACTACACCCTGGCGCTGTCCGGCAGCACCGAAGAGGCCCCGTTGCTGTCGGTGTTCGGCGGCAAGCTGACCACCTACCGCAAACTCGCCGAGTCGGCGATGGCACAACTGATGCCGTTCTTCACCCAGATGCGCCCGAGCTGGACGGCTACAGCCACCCTGCCCGGCGGCGAAGACATGACCACGCCGCAGGCCCTGAGTGCGCTGATCCGCGACAAGTTCGACTTCGTGCCGACCGAAATCGCCCGCCGCTGGGCCACCACCTACGGCAGCCGCACCTGGCGCATGCTCGAAGGCGTGGACACCCTCGCCGATATGGGCGAGCACATCGGCGGCGGTCTCTACACCCGTGAAGTCGATTACCTGTGCGCCGAAGAATGGGCCACCACCGCTCACGACATCCTGTGGCGCCGCAGCAAACTGGGGCTGTTCACCACCCCGGCCGAGCAGGAAAAGCTGGCGGCGTACCTGAACAAGGTCGAGCAGAACCGCAAGATCGAAGCGGCCTGATCAAACTTCCCGCAAAACCAAAAGCCCCTGAATCGAGAGATTCAGGGGCTTTTTGCATCTCGACTGAAACACGGGATGACGAATGATGTTCGGTTTTCCGAACGCGACCATTCAGTCGATTCGGATAACCGGATCAGGAACGCAGAAAAACACCATCACAAAACCTTAATAATCAAATAAATCAACAAGTTAACTTGTAGCAACTGGTCTGGCACGACTCATGCTCTACACTCCTTCGACGAATGCTTGTTGCGCCAGCACAACAGGAGCCGTCAGGCATTCGAAGCTCAAAAGGGCCCGCTCAACCGGCTCCATAAAAAAAACAATGTCGAGGAAAATTTGATGCGCATCGTTCCCCATATCCTGGGCGCAGCCATTGCTGCCGCTCTGATCAGCACACCAGTTTTCGCTGCCGAACTCACCGGCACCCTTAAGAAGATCAATGACTCGGGCACCATCACCCTGGGTCACCGTGACAGCTCCATTCCTTTCTCCTACATCGCGGATGCTTCGGGCAAACCGGTGGGCTACTCCCACGACATTCAGATCGCTATCGTCGAAGCCCTGAAAAAAGACCTGAACAAGCCTGATCTGAACGCCAAGTACAACCTGGTCACCTCGCAAACCCGTATTCCTCTGGTACAGAACGGCACCGTGGATATCGAGTGTGGTTCCACCACCAACAACGCCGAACGCGCCCAGCAAGTCGACTTCACCGTCAACATCTTCGAAATCGGCACCCGCCTGCTGGTCAAGAAAGACAAGGAAGGCAAGCCGTCCTACAACGACTTTGCCGATCTGAAAGGCAAGAACGTCGTGACCACCGCCGGCACCACGTCCGAGCGCATCATCAAGGCGATGAACGCTGACAAGCAGATGGGCATGAACGTCATCTCCGCCAAAGACCACGGCGAGTCCTTCCAGATGCTGGAAAGCGGCCGCGCCGTAGCCTTCATGATGGACGACGCCCTGCTGGCCGGCGAAGAAGCCAAGGCCAAGAAGCCGGACGACTGGGTCATCACCGGTACGCCACAGTCCTTCGAAGCCTATGCGTGCATGGTTCGCAAAGACGACCCGGCTTTCAAGAAGGCTGTCGATGACGCCATCGTCGCCCTCTACAAATCCGGCGAGATCAACAAGATCTACAGCAAATGGTTCGAAAGCCCGGTCCCGCCCAAAGGCCTGAACCTGAACTTCCCGATGAGTGAAAAGGTTAAAGAGCTGATCGCCAATCCGAGCGACAAGCCTGCGCCAGACGTAAAAATCTGACACTGATCTAACCTTATCGCCTGAGGGAGCCCGGCTCCCTCAGGCATCTGTTACTACCTGCTGGTTTTAATCTGGAACACTCGAGCGTGCGGTTTTCGAGCCGATCGCGTGTGCCTGACCGTCAAGATCAGGCTGGGAACGGAGCTTCCCCAGGCGGGCACTTGTACATCGATCGAATCGAGGGGAGACCCTAATGAATTACAACTGGGACTGGGGCGTGTTCTTCAAGTCCACCGGCGTGGGCAGCGAGACCTATCTCGACTGGTTCATTTCCGGTCTGGGCTGGACCATCGCCATCGCCATCGTGGCCTGGATCATCGCCCTGCTGCTGGGCTCGCTGCTGGGCATCATGCGCACCGTGCCGAACCGCATCGTATCGGGCATCGCGACCTGCTACGTCGAACTGTTCCGTAACGTACCGCTGCTGGTTCAGCTGTTCATCTGGTACTTCCTGGTGCCGGACCTGCTGCCGCCGGATCTGCAGGAGTGGTACAAGCAGGACCTGAACCCGACCACCTCGGCCTACCTGAGCGTTGTCGTCTGCCTGGGCCTGTTCACCGCCGCCCGTGTCTGCGAACAGGTTCGCACCGGTATCCAGGCGCTGCCACGCGGCCAGGAGTCCGCCGCCCGCGCCATGGGTTTCAAGCTGCCGCAGATCTACTGGAACGTGCTGCTGCCCCAGGCCTACCGGATCATCATTCCACCGCTCACCTCAGAATTCCTGAACGTGTTCAAGAACTCCTCCGTGGCGTCCCTGATCGGTCTGATGGAACTGCTGGCGCAAACCAAACAGACCGCCGAGTTCTCGGCCAACCTGTTTGAAGCCTTCACCCTGGCGACCCTGATCTATTTCACCCTGAACATGAGCCTGATGCTGCTGATGCGCGTGGTCGAGAAGAAAGTCTCCGTGCCCGGCCTGATCTCCGTAGGGGGTAAATGATGGACTTCGATTTCAGTGGCATCGTCCCGGCCATTCCCGGCCTGTGGAACGGCATGCTGATGACCCTCAAGCTGATGGCGCTGGGCGTGGTCGGCGGGATCATTCTCGGCACCCTCCTCGCGTTGTGCCGTCTGTCCCACAACAAACTGCTGTCGAACCTCGCCGGCGCCTACGTCAACTATTTCCGCTCGATCCCGCTGCTGCTGGTCATCACCTGGTTCTACCTGGCGGTGCCGTTCGTGCTGCGCTGGATCACCGGCGAAGACACCCCGATCGGCGCGTTCACCTCGTGCATCGTGGCCTTCATGATGTTCGAAGCGGCGTACTTCTGCGAAATCGTCCGGGCCGGCGTGCAGTCGATTCCAAAAGGCCAGATGGGTGCCGCACAGGCACTGGGCATGACCTACGGCCAGATGATGCGCCTGATCATCCTGCCCCAGGCATTCCGCAAAATGACCCCGCTGCTGCTGCAGCAGAGCATCATCCTGTTCCAGGACACCTCGCTGGTCTACACCGTGGGCCTGGTGGACTTCCTCAACGCCTCGCGCGCCAGTGGCGACATCATTGGCCGCTCGAATGAGTTCCTGATCTTCGCAGGTCTCGTGTACTTCACCATCAGCTTTGCCGCCTCGGTGCTGGTCAAGCGTCTGCAAAAAAGGTTCGCCGTATGATCTCTATCAAGAACATCAACAAGTGGTATGGGGACTTCCAGGTGCTGACCGATTGCAGCACCGAGGTCAAAAAGGGTGAGGTGATCGTGGTCTGCGGTCCGTCCGGTTCGGGCAAGTCGACCCTGATCAAGTGCGTCAACGCACTCGAGCCGTTCCAGAAAGGCGACATCGTGGTCGACGGCACGTCGATTGCCGACCCGAAGACCAACCTGCCGAAACTGCGTTCGCGCGTCGGCATGGTGTTCCAGCATTTCGAACTGTTCCCGCACCTGACCATCACCGAAAACCTGACCATCGCGCAGATCAAGGTGCTGGGCCGCAGCAAGGAAGAGGCGACCAAGAAAGGCCTGCAACTGCTTGATCGCGTCGGTCTGGCTGCCCATGCCCACAAGCACCCGGGCCAACTGTCCGGCGGTCAGCAACAGCGTGTGGCGATTGCCCGTGCGCTGGCGATGGACCCGATCGTCATGCTGTTCGACGAGCCGACCTCGGCGCTGGACCCGGAAATGGTCAACGAAGTGCTCGACGTGATGGTGCAACTGGCCCACGAAGGCATGACCATGATGTGCGTGACCCACGAAATGGGCTTCGCCCGCAAAGTGGCCGACCGGGTGATCTTCATGGATGCCGGCAAGATCATCGAAGACTGCAAGAAAGAAGAGTTCTTCGGCGACATCAAACAACGCTCCGAACGCGCGCAGCATTTCCTCGAGAAAATCCTGCAGCACTAAAAGCCACACACCGCTCCCCAACTGTGGGAGCGGGCTTGCTCGCAAAGAGGCCGGCACTTTCCACATCCTCGTTGACTGCCCCACCGCTTTCGCGAGCAAGCCCGCTCCCACATTGGATCGATGATGATCCTGAAATTTGTGTTGTGGTTGACCCAAGGCATCTGTGATGAAATGCGACCCCGCCCTCTTTCGCGCAACAAAGCCATCACTTGCCGTGAAACCCCGTCTGATCCGCCATTTGTTCCTGCCGCCGCTGATCATCATCCTGATGGTCGGACTGGGTTATGCCGGCTTCTGGATCAGTGAGCACTACGGCATTCGCAGCCTCAGCGAAAACGGCCAGCGTCAGCTCGAACTGAACGCCCGTGCCGTCGAAAGCGAAATCAGCAAATACACCTATCTGCCCAGCCTGCTGGAACTCGAATCGAGCGTTTCGCAGTTGCTGGATGACCCGACCCCGGAACACCGGCAAACGGTCAACGATTACCTTGAAGGCCTGAACCGGCGCAGCCGCAGTCGGGCCATCTACGTCATGGACACCACCGGCCGCGTCATGGCCACCAGCAACTGGCGCGATGTCGACAGCTACCTCGGCGAAGACCTGTCGTTCCGCGCCTATTTCCAGCGTGCCGTCCGCGGCCAGCCCGGACGTTTCTACGGGATCGGCAGCACCAACGGCGAACCCGGCTATTACCTGGCCCACGGCCTGGAAGAACACGGCAAGATCATCGGCGTCGCAGTGGTCAAAGTGCGCATGGAAGCCATGGAGGAGCGCTGGCAGCGGGCGCGCCTGGAGGCCTTCGTCAGTGACGAGAACGGCATCATCATTCTTTCCAGCGATCCGGCCCGACGCCTGAAGTCCGTGGTGCCACTGAGCGACGAGACCAAGGAAAAACTCGCCCGCAGCCTCCAGTACTACTGGTTTCCGCTCAACGAACTGCAACCGCTGGCCCGGGAAACCCTGGCCGAAGGCGTGGAAAAACTCACCTTCCCGGCCAACAGCGAAGTCCAGCCGCAACAGGAGCACGATCAGGAAAACATCAGTTACCTGGCGCAAACCCGTCCGCTGAGCGACACACCGTGGAATTTCACCCTGCTTACGCCGTTGCAGGACCTGCGGCGCGAGGCGATCAATCAGGGGATTCTGGTGGCCGTTGCCTTCGCGCTGGTGGCGTTTCTGCTGATTGCCTGGAACGAGCGCCGCAAGGTCATCGCCACCCGCCTCGCCGCCCGGGAAGCCTTGCAGGAAGCCAACAATCAGCTGGAGCGTCGGATTACCGAACGCACCGCCGACCTGCGCGCCAGCAACGACCGGCTCAAGAGTCAGATCCGCGAACGTCGTCAGGCCGAAGAAACCTTGCGCCGTGCCCAGGACGAACTGGTGCAGGCCGGCAAACTCGCAGCCATCGGCCAGATGTCCACCAGCATCGCCCACGAACTGAACCAGCCATTGGCAGCCATGCGCACCTTGTCCGGCAATACGATTCGTTTTCTGGAACGCGGTCAGCTCGACGTCGCCAGCACCAACCTGAAAACCATCAACGACCTGATCGACCGCATGGGCCGGATTACCGCCAGCCTGCGCTCGTTCGCCCGGCGCGGCGACGACAAGGGCCGGGCCAGCCTCGGCAAAGCCGTGGACGCCGCGCTGCAAGTGCTGGGCGCCCGTGTTGAGCAGGCCTCGCTGCAAGTGCATCGTCAGTTCATTGATGTACAAGTGCAGATCGACCAGACGCGGCTGGAACAGATTCTGGTCAACCTGATCGGCAACGCCCTCGACGCCATGCAGATGCAGCCGCTGCCCGAGCTGTGGCTGGAGGGCGAAGAATTCGACGGCAAATATCGCCTGCGGGTACGCGACAACGGCCACGGCATCGATGCCGAAGCGCGCAAGCATCTGTTCGAGCCGTTCTTCACCACCAAACCCGGCGAACAGGGACTGGGCCTCGGCCTGACCCTTTCGGCCAGCCTGGCTGCCGCCACCGGCGGACATCTGGGTGTCGAACACCCGGCCAGCGGTGGTACCACCTTCGTCCTCAGTTTACCGTTGGTAAGCCCTACTCCTGCCGAGCCAATATGAACAACGACCTTAGTGTGCTGATTGTCGAAGACGATCCCCATGTGCTGCTCGGTTGCCAGCAGGCGCTGACCCTGGAAGACATTCCCTGCATCGGCGTCGGCAGTGCCGAAGAAGCGCTGGAGCGGGTCGGCGACAATTTCGCCGGCATCGTCATCAGTGACATCCGCTTGCCCGGCATCGACGGCCTGGAACTGCTGACCCGTCTCAAGCAACGGGACCGCAGCCTGCCGGTGGTGCTGATCACCGGTCATGGCGACATCTCCATGGCCGTCGGCGCGATGCAGAAAGGCGCCTACGACTTCATGGAAAAGCCGTTCTCCCCGGAACGCCTGGTGGACGTCGCCCGGCGTGCGCTGGAGCAACGCAGCCTGGCTCGCGAAGTCTCGTCCCTGCGCCGGCAACTGGCCGAGCGCGATTCCCTTGAAGGGCGGATCATCGGTCGCTCGCCGGCCATGCAGAACCTGCGCGAACTGATCGCCAACGTTGCCGACACCTCGGCCAACGTGTTGATCGAAGGCGAAACCGGCACCGGCAAGGAACTGGTCGCCCGTTGCCTGCACGACTTCAGCCGCCGCCACACCAAACAGTTCGTCGCGCTGAACTGCGGCGGTCTGCCGGAAAACCTGTTCGAAAGCGAAATCTTCGGCCACGAGGCCAATGCCTTCACCGGCGCCGGCAAACGGCGCATCGGCAAGATCGAACACGCCGACGGCGGCACGCTGTTCCTCGATGAAGTGGAAAGCATGCCGCTGCCGTTGCAGATCAAACTGCTGCGGGTGTTGCAGGAGCGCACCCTCGAACGCCTCGGTTCGAACCAGAGCGTGGCGGTGGATTGCCGGGTGATTGCGGCGACCAAGTCCGACCTCGACGAATCGAGCAAGGCCGGGGAATTTCGCAGCGACTTGTACTACCGCCTCAACGTGGTGACGCTGGAATTGCCGCCCCTGCGCGAACGCCGCGAAGACATCCTGCAACTGTTCGAACACTTCACCCAGCAGTCGGCCCTGCGCTTCGACCGCGCGCTGCCGGCGCTGGACAACCAGACCCTGTCCAGCCTGATGAGCCACGACTGGCCGGGCAACGTGCGTGAACTGCGCAACGTCGCCGAACGCTTCGCCCTCGGTTTGCCGGCATTCAAAAAGTCCGGCGTCGGCAGTGGTGGCCAGGGCCTGGCGTTCGCCGAAGCGGTGGAAGCCTTCGAGCGCAATCTGCTCAGCGATGCCTTGCAACGCAGCGGTGGCAACCTGACCCAGGCCAGCCTGGAACTGGGCATGGCCAAGACAACGCTGTTCGACAAAGTTAAAAAATACGGCCTGAGCCATTAAGCGAGCACGACGTGGATCTGATTTTCAAGGCAATGCTCGGTGCAGCGGTGGTGGTGATTCTCGCCATGCTGGCCAAGACCAAAAACTACTACATTGCCGGCCTGGTGCCGCTGTTTCCGACTTTCGCCCTGATCGCCCATTACATCGTCGGCAAGGGTCGCTCGGTCGACGATCTGAAGACCACCATCGTGTTCGGCATGTGGTCGATCATTCCGTACTTCGTGTACCTGGCGACGCTGTACGTGATGGTCGACCGAATGCGTCTGGAGGCTTCATTGGCAGTGGCCGCTGTCGCGTGGCTGATGGCGGCGACGGTGCTGGTGAGCGTCTGGGTACGCCTGCACGCCTGACGGCTGCCGTGTGACAGAGGGCCTGGCCCGTCCCTTGCATTTACCCCCGAAAGCCCGCCCGGCCGGCGCTCATGTTCGATGAGGCCGGTGTCTGGGAGGGTCTGCCAAGGGTGAATTGCGACCTTGAATATTTTAGATCTCGACCACAGCCTGACCGGTCAGGCGTCCATTGCGCGGCTGCTCGACAGCGGCCGCGCCCAGCGCCTGGACCTGCTCGACCTCGGCCCGAAACTGCGGCTCTGGTCCAGCGAACGGACGTTCCGTCGTTTTACCGAACGCCTGCGTGAGCGGCCCCGACATAACGGCCCGGCACCGGAAATCTTTTTCGTCGGCTCCGGCGACTATCACCATCTGACACCGGCCTTCCTGACTGATTTGCCGGAGCCGGTGAGCCTGATCCACTTCGACAATCATCCCGACTGGGTTCACTTCGCCCCCCGTCGGCATTGCGGCTCGTGGGTCAATCAGGCCCTGAAACTGCCGAACATCGAACGCATCGTCACTCTCGGGCCATGCAGCGACGACCTGCAAAATCCGCAGATCAAGGGCGGCAATCTCGGTGCCCTGAAACGCGGTGTGTTGCAGCTGTTCCCGTGGCAGCACCCGCCGTCGAAAGTCTGGGGCCGGGTCGGCGATGGCGCCGGCCATCAGCAACAGGAAAACCTGCTGCACTGGCGCAATCTGGCCGATCAGGACTGGGCGGCGTTTCTCGACCAGATGATCGCCAGCCTTCCCACTCAAGCCGTGTGGATCACCATCGACAAAGACGTGCTGGCCAGCGAGGACGCCGCGACCAATTGGGATCAGGGGCAGATGCGCCTGAGTCACTTGCTCCAGGCTATCCGTAGCCTGGCCGCTCGCAAGCGCATCATCGGCATCGACATCTGTGGCGAGTTCGCCCGCCCGGCCTTCAGCAACGCGTTCAAACGCTGGGAGGCCAAGTCCGACCAGCCGCCGGCCGAACGCTGGAGCGAAACCGATCTGCTGCGCAACTCGGCGACCAATCAGGCGCTAATCGAGTTGTTCGAGGAGTTGTTCCCATGACCCTGACCGTGATTTTGCTGGTGGCGTTTTCCATCGTGCTCGACGTGATCGGCCAGCTCTGTTTCAAACTCGGCCTGGACCGTTTGCCTGAGCTTGAGGGTGGTTTCAGGCTCGGCGCGTTCTGGGGGCAGGTATTTAACGCACCGCTGTTGTGGTGCGGGATCGGCGCTTACGTGATCGAGTTTTTCGTCTGGCTCGAAGCCTTGTCCCGGGCACCACTGAGCCTGCTGTTTCCCGCCGCCGCGCTGGCGTATTGCGGCGTGGTGCTGGCCGGCAAGCTGTTCCTCGGCGAGACCGTCAGCCGCCGTCGCTGGATGGGCACACTGGTGATTACGGCGGGCGTGATGCTCGTGTGTGTCGGCCATGCCTGACTCTCAACTGATACTGAAAAGGAACGGCTCGATGGATTGGCTCCACGGGCGTCTGGGTACCGTGGTGCTCTGGGCGTTGCTGATCATTCTGGAAAGTGGCGGGCAGATCGCGACCAAGGTCGGCGGCGATCAACTGGGGCAAATGGACTTCACCCTGCAATGGCTGCTCAACGTCGCTCAGGCGCCGGGGGTGCTGCTGGCGATTGCCTGCTACATCGGCGCGTTCTTTGTCTGGATGCTGATTCTGCGGCGCAGCAGCCTGTCCCTGGCGTTCCCGCTCAGTTCGCTGGTGTTCGTCGGCGTGCTGCTGGGGTCGTGGCTGGGGCTGGGTGAGCAGATCAGCGTGCTGCACTGGGTCGGTGTGGCCGTGATCATGGGCGGCATTGCGCTGCTGGCCGAAGGCGAGGAAAACTGATGTGACCGGTCGTGGGAGCCTGCGGGCTCCCACGTTTTGTACGGTTCAATCCTTGCGATGAGCCACCAGAAACCCGAGGCCATGGGCCACCGGAATATCCTTCACCCCCGCTTCCCGCTGCTGCCCGGCGATCTCCCGGTGAAACGCCTTGACCCGGGTCCAGTGCATTTTCGGCCGGTAGTGGTGTTCGGCGTGATAACCGTTGTTCATCCACAACAGGTTGTAGAGCGGGCTGTAGGCGCTGACGCCCCAGGCAATCGGCGAATCCGGATTACCGCCAAAATGCTCGTAATAGCCGTTGAGCGAAGACAGTGCCTGGCCCAGGTACCAGAACGGCAGCAACACCAGCACCGCCCGCCAGTCATAGGCAGCCAGCCCCAGGTAAAACGCCACTGTCACGCCGATCTCCACTTTGACCCAGCGCGCATCGTCGGGACGCTTGCGGCGCATCTCGTCGTAGATCGGCTTGGGGTCGTCGCGAAAGAAACTCAGGAAGGTGTAGGCCCAGGGATTCTCGGGCTGGCCGTCCTTGCCTCGCTGGTAGATCGACAGCGGATCGATGGTCTTGCCATCCGCCCCCGGCCGGTCCGAGTTGCCCCGGTGATGGCGGTTGTGGATATCACGGTAGAGGGTCTGGGAGAAACCGATGGTCACCGACAGCAGCAGGTCAAAGGCGCGGTTGAGCCACGCCGGGGTGAAATAGGCGTTGTGGATCTGGTTGTGGGAGATGCTGTTGATGCTCCACGACAGGCTCACCGCATAGCCCAGCGCCAAGGGCACCAACGCCCACCAGGACAGCGCATGAAAGGCTGTGACCAGCCACACGACAAAGGCGAAATGGACCAGGCCGAGGGCGATGGGAATCAGGTCCCACAGCGAGTGGGCCAGCAGACGATAAACAGGGCGAGCCATGAAGAACATCCTGAAACAATGGGTTCGACACGGCTGTCTGCAAAGGCCAGACCAGTTCCCGCAGGGCTCACTTGAATTTATAGGCGATCGCCATCTGCACCTCGCCCTGATTGGTATCGCCGACGCTTTTGACGATGCTGCTGTCGGCCGCCGAGTTCGTCAGATGAATCCAGCTGGCGCTGGCCACCAGCGACCATTGCGGCGCGATGGGGAACTCGAAACTCTGGGTCAACGCGATGTTCTGCAAGCCGCCGCCGGCGTTGTATGCGCGGATGCCAGAGGCCTGGGATTCTTTGTCGCTGACACCGAAGAACGTGTTGTTCTGCCGGGCATTGGCGAAATGCGCAGTCAGGTTGCTGCTGCCGATCACACCGCCGCCCAGTGGATAACCGATCTCGCCACCGACCCGACCGAGCACGCCACCCTGCCCGCCGCCACCGCCAATGGCCTGGCCAACGGACGCGAACACTCGCCAGAAGTCGGCCGGCGCGTACTGCACGAAACCACCGGCTTCGGCCATGTCCGGCACATCGCGCAACCCGCGCAATTCGCCGTTGGAGGTGCGGCCCGGGAGGTAATTCACATAAGGGCCGGCGCTGAAACCATTGGCCTTCAAGGCGCTCCAGGTCAGGCCGTCATCGGTACTGAGGCTGACGTCGCCCCAGTCCAGATCGAGATAGGGCAACGGCCGGGTTTCATAACGGCTGCCGCTGGGATCGTGAGGCTGATAACCCAGGCCCACGCCCGCCTCCCCGGTAATGCCGTCCGCCATGGCGCTCGCTGAAAAAGCGCTCAGCGCCGCGAGCAACAACAGTGTCTTCCTCTTCATGAGGCCATTCCTTTAATTGAACATGCGCGCATCAATCCCCGGATGCCACCCACCACGCAAGCACTCATGTTGTTTGTAGCAAGCTACAAAAATTGTAGCTTCGAATCGCAAAACCACCTGACCGGCCCTGTCCACAAGGGGCTCGCGGTACTTGGCACAGTCCCTGCTCTACCCCTCGGCAAGCGCACACAGCGCGCTCTGACCAATAGGTAATGCAGATGATTGACTGGCATATCGTGTGTGATTTCGACGGGACCATCACCCGCACCGACGTGATCGACAGCATCCTCGAACGCTTCGCCGACCCGAGTTGGGAAACGATCGAAAACCAGTGGCTGGCCGGTGAAATCGGTTCCCGTGAATGCCTCAGCCGCCAGCTCTCGCTGGTCAAGGCCACGCCCGGACAATTGCTGGAATTCTTCGACAGCATCGAGATCGATCCGGACTTCCCCGACTTCGTCGACCACGCCATCGGCCTGGGCGCTTCGTTCGAAGTAGTCAGCGACGGCATCGAACAAGGCATCGCACGGATTCTTTCGCGCAACTACGTGACCCTGTTGCCGATCCTCGCCAACCGCCTGCGACAGCTGGATCACGAAAGCTGGCGCATCGACTTTCCGCACTCCAGCGATGCCTGCCGCGCAGCGTCCGGCAACTGCAAATGCAAATCCACGCCCGGCAACAAACGGGTACTGGTGATCGGTGACGGCCAGTCCGACATGTGCGTGTCCTCCACCGCCGACTTCGTCTTCGCCAAGGGTCGCCTCGCCGAGTACTGCGAACGCCACGCGATCCCTTACGCCCGTTTCGACAGCTTCGCCGAACTCCCGGCTCTGCTGGCGCTGCTGCCAAAGGCCAGCGCTGCCAACGCCACCTCTTTCAACTCCGACACCTTCAATACCGAAACCCAGGAACTCTTCCACCATGTCTGATATTCGAATTGCTACTGCGGAAGACCAGATTCTTCTGGAAAAAGAAGCCAAGTACTGCTCCTACGGCGACACCGTTCACTACATCGAGCCGCCGCGCATCTTCAGCCGCTGCGAAGGCTCCTATGTCTGGGACACCGAAGACCAGGCCTACCTCGACCTGCAAATGTGGTACTCGGCGGTCAACTTCGGTTACGCCAACCCGCGCCTGAACAACGCGCTGAAACAGCAGATCGACACCCTGCCGCAGATTGCCAGCCAATACCTGCACAAAGGCAAGATCGAGCTCTCGGAAATGATCGCCGTGGACGCCAAGAAGAAGTTCGGCCTCGACGGTCGCGTGCACTTCAACGTTGGCGGTTCGCAGTCCATCGAGGACTCGCTGAAAGTCGTGCGCAACGCCAGCAACGGCAAGAGCCTGATGTTCGCCTTCGAGGGCGGTTACCACGGTCGTACCCTCGGCGCCTCGTCGATCACCTCCAGCTACCGCTATCGCCGCCGCTACGGCCACTTCGGCGAGCGCGCCAACTTCATCCCGTTCCCGTATCACTTCCGCGGCCCGAAAGGCATGACCAAGGAAGAGTACGGCAGCCACTGCGTGCAGCAGTTCGCCCGTCTGTTCGAGACTGAATACAACGGCGTCTGGGACCCGAAAGTCGGCCAGAGCGAATACGCAGCGTTCTACGTCGAGCCGATCCAGGGCACCGGCGGCTACGTGATTCCACCGATGAACTTCTACAGCGAACTCAAGCATGTGCTGGATCAGCACGGCATCCTGATGGTGGTCGACGAAATCCAGATGGGCTTCTATCGCACCGGCAAGCTGTGGTCGATCGAACACTTCGACGTCAAACCGGACGTGATCGTCTTCGGCAAGGCACTGACCAACGGCCTCAACCCGCTGGGCGGCATCTGGGCCAAGGAAGAACTGATCAACCCGAAAGTCTTCCCGCCAGGTTCGACCCACTCCACCTTCGCCTCCAACCCGCTGGGCACTGCCGTGGGCCTGGAAATGTTCAAGATGACCAGCGAAGTCGACTACGGCGCGATGGTCATGGCCAAGGGCAAATACTTCCTCGAAGGCCTGCAGGATCTGCAGAAACGCTACCCGATCATCGGCGACGTCGATGGCCTGGGCCTGGCCCTGCGCTGCGAAATCTGCGGCCCGGACGGTTTCACTCCGGACAAGGCCACCCTGGACTTCATGGTCGAAGAAGGCATGAAGGGCGACATCGAGATCGACGGCCGCAAACTGGGCCTGATCCTCGACGTGGGCGGCTACTACAAGAACGTGATCACCCTCGCGCCGTCGCTTGAAATCAGCTATCCGGAAATCGACCTGGGCATCGCCCTGCTCGACCGTCTGCTGGCCCGGGCGATGAAACGATGAACGCGGCCGGGATCGATCTGGGCGAAGGCGACGCCGGTTTCGTTCTCGGTACAGGGGAGGTCGCGGTGTTGTTGATCCACGGCCTCACCGGCACCCCGACGGAGTTGCGTCGGGTCGCCGTGGGACTGGCCAAGGCCGGTTGCACGGTGTACGTGCCGACCCTGGCCGGGCACTGCGGCGGCAATGCCGACCTGCAGGCCACCGGCTGGCGCGACTGGTACGAAGGCGTGCGCAAGACCTTCGTCGGCATCCGTCGCCAGCACAGCAAAGTGTTTGTCGGCGGCCTGTCGATGGGTGCGGTGATGTCGATGTACGTGGCGTCCGAGCATCCTGGCCAGGTGGCCGGGTTGCTGATGTATTCCACAACGCTCAAGTACGACGGCTGGAGCATCAACAAACTGGCGTTCCTGACGCCGTTGCTGATGAAAATCCCGTTCGGCGTGCACATCTGCAAGTTCGAAGAGAAACCGCCCTACGGCATCAAGAACGAGCGCCTGCGGGCCATCGTCGAACGGCAGATGAAGGAAGGCCACAGCAGTGAGGCCGGCCTGCTGACCATGGAGGGCGTGACCGTGCGCGAACTGCACCGGATGAACGCCGTGGTGCGCAAGCGCATGCCCTCCATCACCGTGCCGGCACTGGTGCTGCATTCCATCGAGGACGACATCACCAGCCGCTGGAACGCCGACTACGTGGAACGCAAGCTCGGTGGCGACGTGGTGAAAATCCTGCTGGACGACTGCTATCACATGATCACTGTCGATCTGCAGTACCGGCGCGTCGTGGAGCTGAGTGTGCAATTCATCAACAGCCACCGCACCGACCTGCCGCTCACCGCTCCCTCCCTGCCGGCCGAGGAATACCGGCAGCGGGCATGAGTCGACTGCAAAACGATATGCCTTGCCGGTTAAGGAAACGACGTGATCACGGCCCAAGCCTTTTCAACCATCGAAGCGATTGATCGCGACGCGTGGAATGCCTGCTTTCCCGAGGAGCTCGAAGACTGGGCCTACTATCGCGCCGTTGAACAGGCTGGCATCGACGGTTTCCAGTGGCGCTACCTGGCGCTGTTTGAAGACAACCACCTGATTGCAGCGGTCGTGGCTTTCACGACCGCCTATTCGCTCGACACCACCCTGCAGGGCACCGGCAAACGCCTGAGCCAATGGCTGCGCAGTTGCTGGCCGGGGCTGTTCGACATTCGCCTGTACGCCCTCGGCTCGCCGGTGGCCGAGCAGTGCCACGTCGGCACCCTCCCGTCTGTCGAACCGTCCCGTTTGCCGGTGCTGTTCGCGCGCCTGCTGAAACTGGCTCGCGAGGATGCCGACCAGGCGGGGGTCGGCCTGCTGGCCGTCAAGGATGCTTCCCACCGTAATCCGCTATGGCTGCAGGCCTGCCGCGAGGCCGGGTTGCAGAGCATGCCGGGGTTGCCCGGGGCCGAGCTGCCGATCACCTTCGGTTCGGTCGACGCCTACCTCGGTACCCTGGGCAAATCCACCCGCAAGGACTTGCGTCGGACCCTGCGCGGCGCAGGACCGCGAATCGAATGGCGGCGTTCGGTGGACGACCTGCTGCCGACCATGATGCGGCTTTACGAAGCCACACTTGCACGCAGCGATCTGACTTTCGAGTGTCTGCCGGCTGCGTATTTTCGCCAGGTGCTGGAACACCTCGACGAGCGTGCCGCGTGCGTCTTGTACTGGGTCGGCGACGACCTGGTGGCGTTCAATCTGGTGCTGCTGGACGAGCAACGGCTGGTGGACAAGTTTTTCGCCCACGATCTGGCGCACACCCGTGAGCACAAGCTGTACATGCGTAGCTGGCTGGCCAATGTCGGCTACTGTATTGAACACCGCATCCCGATCTACGCGTGCGGCCAGGCCGGTTATGCCAGTAAGCTGCGTCTGGGTTGCTCGTTCGTCGGCAACACCGTGTTTTTCCGTCACCGCCATCCCGTGCTCAATCAACTGCTGCGGCTGGTGAAGTTATTCATCCGCCCGGATCGTACCGACCCGGCCATGGCGACTGCGATAAGCGAACAACAATAAGCGAGCATGATGATCAACGACCGACGCGCCACTGCCCGACCTTTCGCCCTCTCCGGCTGGAGCCTGCAACGCAAACTGGTACTGGCGTTCTGGCTGGTCAGCGTGATCCCGACCATGATCGCCGCAGAACTGGCGGCCACCACCCTGTCGCAGATTTTCGACAGCAACGTGCGGATCTGGCTGCAGGAGTCGACCAAGATCGTCGAAGACGAGATCAGCGAGATCCTGCGCGACAACGCCCGGGTCGCGCAGTTGTTCCTGCGCTACACCCGTCCGCCCACGGATCGGCAGTCAGCCAAGCACAACAAGCTGACGGCGGACATCGCAGACTCGATGGGTATCGACGTGGTCGCGCTGATCCGCAACAGCGACCACAAAGTGGTGTTCAGCACTGCCGCCGATGACATCGTGCGGCAAATCAGCACCGCGCCCAAAGCGGTGTTGCAGACCCTGCAAGTCGGCGGCGTGGCGACCGGCACCGTGGTCTCGACTTTCGAGACCGATCAGGGCGGCACTGACTACAAGCTGGTTGTCGCGACCTACCTCGACAACAGTTTCCTGACCAGCGTGGCCGACGTGCACTCCCTGGATTTGCGTCTGTACCTGGCCAAGGGCGCGGACTTCTCGGAGATTTTTTCCACCCAGCGCTTTGAAGATCACCCTGCGGTCGTTCCGGAAAACATCGAACAGCAACTGCGCAGCACCAAGCAACCGATCGAGCAGTCGACCAACCGTTACAGCGGCATCTACCGGCCGATCCTCAATGAAGGCGGCGAGCTGCAAGGCGTGGTCTTCAGCGGTCTGCTGCGCCATACCACACTGGTCGGGCTGGTGAACCAGAGCAACCTGTTCATCCTGATCTTCATCCTCAGCTCGGCGGCGTCGCTGGCGGTGGGCTGGCTGGTCTCCCAGCGCCTGACCCAGCCGCTGCGCGGTCTGGCCAAAGGCGTGCAAGCGGTGATCGCCGGGGATTACCGTCAGCGCCTGCCCGTCACCGGTGGCGATGAACTGGCGGAACTGAGCAGCACCTTCAACCACATGAGCGAACGCCTGGGCGAGTTGCAGCATCTGGAGTCGCAACTGCGCCGCCGCGATCGGTTACATGCGCTGGGCGAAGTCGCGATGGGCCTCGCCCACGAAATCCGCAACCCCCTGGGCATCATCAAGACCGCCACGCAATTGCTGCACCGGCGTGCCGACCTGCCGGAGACCGACAAGCGCCATCTGGAATACGTAGTCAGTGAAGTCAGCCGCATCAACGACCTGATCACCGAATTTCTCGACTTCGCCAAACCCAGTGCGCCGCTGCGTTCGACCCAACTGGCGCGGCCGCTGGTGGATGAGCTGGTCGGGTTCTGCGCCCCGGAACTGGCCAGCCACAATATCGATGTGCGGATCGAAGACCGCGCCCCCGCCGCCACCCTGTATGCCGATGCGCGGCAACTCAAGCAGGCGGGCCTGAATCTGATCGTCAACGCCATCGACGCCATGCCCGACGGCGGGCGCCTGACCCTGGGCATCCACAGCGATCAGCACAACACAGTCATCAGTGTCAGCGACACCGGACAGGGCATCGAAGCCGATATGCTTGAACGGATCTTCACGCCGTTCGTCACCACCAAGGCATCCGGCACCGGGCTCGGCCTGGCCAAGGTATTCTCGATCATGGAAAGTCATGACGGGCGCATCGAATGCGTCAGCGAAAAAGATGCCGGGGCCACGTTCAGCCTGTACATTCCGGCCAACGGTGAAGATTTCGACGAGGACAGCGATGACACATAACGTACTGGTGGTCGACGACGAGCCCAAGCTCTGCGACCTGCTGGCATCGGCCTTGAGTCAGAACGACATTGTGGTGTTCACCGCCGGCAACGGCCTGCATGCGCTCAAGGTGCTGGAGTCCGAAGACATCGATCTGGTGATCAGCGACTGGCGCATGCCCGGTATGGACGGCCCGCAACTGCTGGCGGAAATCAAAAACCGGTTCCCGCAGTTGCCGGTGATTGTCATGACCGCCTACAGCACGGTGAAAAATGCCGTGCAGTCGATGCGCAACGGCGCCTTCGATTACATCGCCAAGCCGTTCGACATCGATGAACTGGACATCACTGTCAGCAAGGCCCTGCAATTTCGCGACATCCTCAAAGACAACCAGCGCATGCGCGCCGAGCTCGACGAGCACCAGCAGATCGACAGCCTGGTCGGCGACAGCCCGAGCTTTCGCCGGGTATTGAGCGCGATCGACTCGGTACGCGAGAGCAACGCAACGATCCTGCTGACCGGCGAAAGCGGCACCGGCAAGGAAATGGTCGCCCGGGCGATCCACAAGCATGGCAATCGCGCCGACAAACCGTTTGTCGCGGTCAACTGCGCGGCGATCCCGGAAGGGCTGCTGGAAAGTGAAATGTTCGGCCACCGCAAAGGCGCGTTCACCGGCGCGGTGGCGGATCGGGTCGGGCGCTTCCAGCAGGCGGACAAGGGCACGCTGTTTCTCGACGAAATCGGCGAAATGCCCCTGGCGTTGCAAGCGAAAATCCTGCGCGCCTTGCAGGAACGCATCATCGAACCGGTGGGCGATCCGCGCGAGCGCAAGGTCGATGTGCGGGTCATCGCCGCAACCAACAAGAACCTGCTGGACGCCGTGGCCAACAAGGAGTTTCGCGAAGACCTGTATTACCGCCTCAACGTATTCCCGATTCCGTTGCCGGCCTTGCGTGAGCGGGTCGAAGACATTGCCCCGCTGGCCCGGCATTTCGCCCATACCCTGGGCGCTGCGGCGGGCAAGCGCTTTAGTGGTTTCAGTGCCGAAGCGTTGCAGGCGATGGCCCGCTATTCGTGGCCGGGGAACATTCGTGAGCTGCAGAACTGCGTCGAACGCGCAACCATCGTTGCCTCCGGCGCAGAGATTGAAGAGCAGGACCTGCCGGCCTATCTGTTTGCCTCACAGCCGACCGAGCCCGGTGCTCTGGTCGCTGAAGGCAGCGTGCCGGCGGACCTTGAAGCGGCACTGGCCGAGGTGGAAAAAGCCTACATCCTCGCCGCGCTGGCGCAGAGCAACGGCGTGCAGGCTGCGGCGGCGCAGTTGATCGGGATTTCCGAGCGCAGCTTCTGGTATCGGTTGAAGAAACTGGGGATACACGTGGACAAGATCGTCCGCTGATCAGGGTGCCCGGACATTGCCCGGGCACCTCGCGGCATCAGTTCACCGTGCCGCCCTTCGCCTCGCTCATGATCTGCCGGATCGCCCCGACAAAGGTCTCGACCGGCTGCCCGCCGCTGACCGCGTATTGCCCGTTGAACACTACGGTCGGCACCGAACTCACCCCACGCGACAGCCACAATTGTTCTTCCTTGCGCACTTCGCTGGCGAATTCGTCGGATGCCAGAATCGCCTCGGCGCGCTGCCGGTCCAGACCGACGCTGTCGGCAATCTGCGCCAGTTGTGAGTGATCGGACGGGTTGCCGCCATCGGTGAAGTAGGCCTTGAACAACGCCTCTTTCAACGGCAACTGCAAACCCTCCTCGCCGGCCCAATGCAGCAGTCGATGCGCATCGAAGGTGTTGTAGATGCGGCTGTTGGAATCGGTGCGAAAACTGAAACCGACATCGGCCCCACGGGAGCGGATCACTTCACGATTCTTCTGCGACTGCTCCGGGGTCGATCCGTATTTTTCCTGGATATGCTCGCCGATGTTCTGCCCTTCCGGTCCCATCTTCGGGTTCAGCTCGAACGGCTGGAAACGGATCTCGGCCTGCACCTCATTGCGCAGGATTTCCAGCGCCTGCAGCAAACCGTACAGACCGACGACGCACCACGGGCAGGAAACGTCGCTGACAAAATCGATTTTCAGGGCAGAACTCATGACTCACCTCGCGCGTTCAATCGTGGTCAAAGACCTGCACGATACACCCGCTAGAGCAAGTTGCGTTCGGCCACCGGTTCGATCTGCGCCCAATGGGAGGTGTCTTCACGATGTTGCTGCAAGTACGGCAACACCGCCGCCAGCAACGGCGCCTTGAACGCCTCCTGGAAGCGATGGGCCAGGCCCGGAATCAACTTCAATTGACTGCCGCGAATGTGTGCCGCCAGGTGCACGCCGTGCATCACCGGCAGCAGCGGATCGGCCGTGCCGTGCACCACCAGGGTCGGGACTCGCAATTGATTGAGCAGCGCTACCCGGCTCGGCTCGGCAAGAATCGCCATGATCTGGCGTTTTACGCCTTCGGGGTTGAACGCCCGGTCATAGGACACCGCCGCCTGATGCAACAACATCTGACGATCATCGGTGACCGTCGGGCTGCCCAGTGCCGCCAGCAGATCGGCCTGTTGCTCCAGCGCCACTTCGCGATTGGGTGCGCCACGCCGCGACAACAACTGCACCAGCGCCGCACTCGGTGCCGGCAGGCCTTCGGCGCCGGAGCTGGTCATGATCAGCGTCAGGCTTTCTACCCGTTGCGGGGCCATGGCCGCCAGATGCTGAGCAATCATGCCGCCCATGCTAGCGCCGAGCACGTGGAATTGCTCGACGTGCAACGCGTCCATCAGGCCCAGTGCATCGTCGGCCATGTCGGTCAGGCTGTAAGGCGCCGCCACCGGCAGGCCGAGTTTGTAGCGCAGCACTTCAAACGTCAGGTTGGCTTCGGCCGGTGCCTGGCGCCAGGTCGAAAGACCGACATCGCGGTTGTCATAGCGGATCACCCGAAAACCCTGCTGACACAGGGCGACCACCACTTCGTCAGGCCAGTGGATCAACTGCCCGCCCAGCCCCATCACCAGCAACAACGCCGGATCCGACGCACGACCGATGCTCTGGTAAGCCAGACTCACCTGCTCCAGATCGACCCGTTCAGTCGGTACATTGACGTCGCAACGCGACGCCGCATAAGACGCCTGCCCGAAAAAAACCGCGGCCAACAACGCCGCGATTGCAAAAAATCCCTTGAACATGAAAAACACCGAAACGCAGAACCCCAGTAGAGCGCGAGTCTGATGAAGTTTGTTCAAGCGCGCTGCCACAGTTCGATGACAGTTTGATGAAGAGTGCCGAGCGGTCAAACCGAGGGGAGCGAAAAGGTCGCTCCCCTCGGTTTTTTTGCGTTATGCCAACTGACTGCGCAGCTGCCTCGCTGCTGCCACCATGTTGACCAGAGCCGCTTCAGTCTCCGGCCAGGCGCGGGTTTTCAGGCCGCAATCGGGATTGACCCACAGGCGTTGCGCTGGAATCCGTTTCACGGCTTTGCTCATCAACTTGACCATCTCGGCCGTGTCCGGTACTCGCGGCGAGTGGATGTCGTAGACGCCCGGGCCGATGTCGTTCGGGTAGTCGAACGCTTCGAAGGCTTCCAGCAGTTCCATGTCCGAGCGCGAGGTTTCGATGGTGATGACGTCGGCGTCCATGTCGGCGATGGCCTTGATCACGTCATTGAATTCGCTGTAGCACATGTGGGTGTGGATCTGGGTTTCATCCTTCACGCCCGAGGCTGTCAGGCGGAATGCTTCCACGGCCCAGTCGAGGTATTCCTGCCATTGCGCACGGCGCAGCGGCAAGCCTTCGCGGAACGCAGCTTCGTCGATCTGCACGATCTTGATCCCGGCATTTTCCAGATCCACCACTTCGTCACGCAGGGCCAGCGCCAACTGCTGTGCCTGGACTTTGCGCGACACGTCTTCGCGGGGGAACGACCACATCAGCATGGTCACCGGGCCGGTCAGCATGCCTTTCATGACCTTGTCGGTCAGGCCCTGGGCGTAGGTGATCCAGTCGATGGTCATGGCTTTCGGACGGCTCAAGTCGCCATAGATCACCGCCGGTTTCACGCAGCGGGAACCGTAGCTCTGGACCCAGCCGAAACGGGTGAACAGGTAACCGTCGAGTTGCTCGGCGAAGTACTCGACCATGTCGTTGCGCTCGGCTTCACCGTGCACCAGCACATCGAGGCCCAGACGCTCCTGGACTTGCACTGCGTGGCGGATTTCGCTGCGCATGGCATCGTGGTAATCGTTGGCCGACAGCTTGCCCTGTTTGAACGCCTGACGGGCCAGACGGATCGAGCCGGTCTGCGGGAACGAACCGATGGTGGTGGTCGGGAATGTCGGCAATTGCAGGCGCGCCTGTTGTGCGGCGATGCGCTTGGCGAACTGTGAATGACGCTGGCTATCGCGGGCGTTGATCGCTTCGATCCGTGCCTGCACCTCGGCTTTGTGAATGCGCGGCGAGCGGGCGCGGCTTTCTTGAATGGCACGGCTTTCGGCCAGCGCGCTTTGCACTTTCGGCGCTTGCGGGTCGTTCAGCGCATCACGCAAAACCGAGATTTCGCTGCACTTCTGCACGGCGAATGCCAGCCAGCTTTTCAGTTCCGGATCGAGCTTGTCTTCACGCTCGACATCCACCGGGCTGTGCAGCAGCGAGCAGGAACTGCTGACCCACAGGTTGTCGCCAAAACGCTCCTGAGCCGGTTGCAGTTGTGCCAGCGCCTGCTCCAGTTCGCAGCGCCAGACGTTGCGACCGTTGACCAGGCCCACCGAAAGAATCTTGTAGGTCGGCAGGCGATCCAGCACCTGACCGAGCTGATCCGGCGCACGTACTGCATCGATGTGCAGGCCTTGTACCGGCAGGCCGACGGCGAGGCCGAGGTTGTCTTGCAGACCACTGAAATAGGTCGCCACCAGTTTCTTCAGCGGCGAGTACTGAAGGATGTGATAGGCGCGTTCGAAGGCGCTTTTCCAGGCTTGCGGAAGGTCGAGGGTGAGGATCGGCTCGTCGATCTGCACCCACTCCACACCCTGCGCGGCGAGACGACCGAGGATTTCGTTGTACACCGGCAGCAGGCGCTCAAGCAGATCAAGCTTGTCGAAGTCGTTGCCTTTTGCCTTGCCCAGCCACAGGTAGGTCAGCGGGCCGATGATCACCGGTTTGACGTTGTGACCTAGGGCTTTGGCTTCTTCGACTTCATCGAACAGCTGTTCCCAGCTCAGCTTGAACGGCTGGTCTGCGGTGAATTCCGGGACCAGGTAATGGTAGTTGGTGTCGAACCACTTGGTCAGCTCTTGGGCGTATTGAGTCTTGCCATGCTCGCCGCCGCAGCAGGACGACGTGGCGCCACGGGCCATGGCGAACAACGTGTCGAGGGTCGGCAGACCGCGCTCGTCACGCACGCCGTCGAAGCGCTCGGGGATCACACCGAAGGTCAGCGAGTGAGTCAGCACCTGGTCGTACCAGGCGAAGTCGCCAACCGGCAGCAGGTCGATCCCGGCATCCTTCTGCAGCTGCCAGTGCTTGGCGCGCAGCTCACGGCCGACCTGATTCAGGGACGCCTGATCGAGATCGCCTTTCCAGTAGGCTTCGAGGGCTTTTTTCAGTTCGCGGTCAGCGCCGATGCGCGGGAAACCAAGGGTGTGAGCCACGGCCATGTCGAGTGTTCTCCATTGCGTAAAAGATGGCGCCATTGTCGACAGCCAACCCAACATGAGACAAACTCAACCTTTTCGTGTTGATCACAAATTTTCCTCATGGAGCCTGCAGTGCTTGAAATCCGTCACCTGAAAACCCTGCATGCCCTGCGCGAAGCCGACAGCCTGGTGGATGCGGCCGACCGCCTGCACCTGACCCAGTCCGCGCTGTCCCACCAGTTCAAGGAACTGGAAGAACGCATGGGCATGCCGTTGTTCGTGCGCAAGACCAAACCCGTGCGTTTCACCAGTGCCGGCCTGCGCCTGCTGCAACTGGCGGACGCGACCCTGCCGCTGCTGCGTGGTGCCGAGCGCGATATCGCGCGCCTGGCCGGTGGCACCGCCGGGCGTCTGCACATGGCCATCGAATGCCACAGCTGCTTCCAGTGGCTGATGCCGACCATCGACCAGTTCCGCGATGCGTGGCCGGAAGTCGAACTCGACCTGGCCTCGGGTTTCTCCTTCGCCCCACTACCGGCGCTGGCCCGGGGCGATCTAGATCTGGTGGTGACATCCGACCCGCTGGAAATCGCCGGCATCACCTACGTGCCGCTGTTCACCTACGAAGCCATGCTCGCGGTCGCCAACCAGCACACGCTGGCGAGCAAACCGTACATCGTGCCCGAAGACCTGCTGACCGAAACCCTGATCACTTATCCGGTGGAACGCGACCGGCTGGACATCTTCACCCGCTTCCTCGAACCGGCCGACATCGAACCTGCGCAAGTGCGCACATCAGAGCTGACGGTAATGATGATGCAACTGGTGGCCAGCGGCCGTGGCGTGTGCGGCATGCCGCACTGGGCGCTGCATGAATACAGCTCGCGGGGCTACGTGAAGGCCAAGCGGCTGGGCGAGAAGGGTCTGTTCGCGACGCTGTATGCGGCGATCCGTGCCGACATGCTGGACGCGCCGTACATGCGCGACTTCCTGCTGACGGCCAAGGACACATCGTTCTCGACCCTGGACGGGGTCAGCGCGGTTCGTTGAGGCTGGCGGTTGGCACGAAAGGCGCGCACCACATGTGGATCTTGTCGAAGTAGTCCTCGCCGACCCGCACGGCCATCGGTTCCAGGCCGAACTGGATGAAGCCGCAGCGCTGATACAAATGAAACGCCGCTTCGTTGCCGGCGGTGACGGTCAGTTGAATGACTTTCAGCGCCGGATGCCGCTGCGCTTCACCCAGCACCGCCTCCATCAATTTCAGGCCCAGGCCGCGCTGACGAAAGTCAGCCGACACATACATGCCGAAGACCGTTGCCTTGTGCCGGGCCTTTTCCCGAGGCTCGAACGCCAGGCCGACGATGCCCGCCAACCGACCGTCTTCGAACGCGCCGAACACCGCGTCAAGCTTGCTGGTCAGGCGCGACTCCCACCAGCTCAAGGGCATCGCCGCCCGTTCACGAACGCTGGAGGTGAAAGCCTGCGGATGACGATCGTAGGCTTCCAGCATCAACTCCCGATAGGCCAGTGCATGGCTGGCATCCAGCCGTTCGATCCACATGTTCAAGCCGTCCTGCGTTGCTCAAGCATCAGTCGCACCGCCAGACCGCCGAGTACAAAACCCATGAAGTAACGCTGCGCCGCCAGCCACGTCGGGTTGCTGACGAACCACGAAGCGATGCCCGCCGCGAACAGCGCGATCAACAGGTTGACGCAGAAACTGACGCTGATTTGGGTCAGACCGAGAATGATGCTCTGGGTGAACACCGAGCCGTGCTCAGGCGAAATGAATTGCGGAAACACCGAAAGGTAGAACACCGCGATTTTCGGATTCAGTGCGCTGGTGAGAAAACCCATGGTGATCAACTTGCGCGATGAATCCGCGGGCAATTGCTGCGCCTCGAACGGCGAGCGCGCACCGGGTTTCACCGCCTGCCAGGCCAGCCACAACAGGTACAGCGCGCCGGCCCACTTCAACACTTCATAGGCCATCGGCACCGCGAGAAACACCGCCGTCAAACCGGCCGCCGCCGCGAACAGATGCACGAAGAACCCCGCCACCACGCCGAGCAGCGAGGTCACCCCGGCCTTGCGTCCCTGGCAGATCGAACGGGAGATCAGGTAGATCATGTTCGGCCCCGGCGTCAGTACCATCAGCAGCGCAGCAGCGGCAAAAATCAGCAGGTCTTGAAGCGGGATCATGGCGAAGTCCTTGGCGTGAATGATCAGGCGATCGCGGTCAGCGAGGCTCGATAAAACGGCAGGATCAGGTCGCGTGTCAATGGGGCGAGAACGACATCGCCATCGGTGGCCGGGTCGATCCAGATCACCTCTTCGATCTCGGCCGCCGGGGAGACTTCGGCATCGATGGTCAGCTGAAAGATCTCGGCCTGCACGACGAACCCCGGCTCATTGGCAGCCGGGGCCGAGAACTGGCCGAGAAAAGTCGCCTGCGCCGTATCGATCACCAGCCCCAGTTCTTCCTCCAGCTCGCGGGCCAGCGCATGCACCGGCAGCTCATGGGCCTCGATCTTGCCGCCCGGTTGCATGAACGCCGTGGTGCCGCGCTTGCGCACCAGCAGGGTCTGGCCGTCGGGGTTGAGCAGCAGCGCGGCGGCAATACGAATGATGCGGGGGGAAACAGCGGATACAGAGGTCATGGGGCAGCCACCGGCCTTGAGAAAACCGCAAGGATCCCATGCCGGTTGCGCCAGCGTCACCTCATACGGTCTCAAGACTGGGCCAGAAGCGCCGCCTCGCCCTCCTCCGGCACTTTCACGAACACCTTGTATTTGCCACCTTCCATGGCTTCGAAACTGATCAGTTTGTCCACCAGCAGTGCACTCAGCACCTTGCCGGCATTGAGCAGCAACATGCCGTTGTCGGCATTGAGGTTGCGCGCAAGAATCATCCCCGCCGCCAGTTCCCGGGTGCCCAGCACCTTGACGCTCGGATCCGTCAGGGTGATGTCGCTGACCATTGCGCACACCTTGATGAAATCCTCGATCAGCTCGGGATCATAGAGTTTGCCCGCGTACTGACGCAGGTACAGCAACGCTTCATCGCTATTCATTTGCCGCTCGAGAATCAGCCCGCGCTGCAACTCGACGAAATCCACCGCCAGTTTCAACAGTCGCGAGCCGAAGGGAATGGCCTCGCCCTTGAGGCGATCGGGAAACCCGCTGCCGTCCCAGCGCTCCTGATGATGCAGGATCAACCGCGCCGCATCTTTCATCGGGTCCAGGGTCATCAACAGCGATTCGCTCTGTTTCGGATAAGCCCGATAGCGGTCGCGGTCAGTGCTGTGCAACAGGTCCGAAGGGGTGGTCATCATGCTGTCGGTCCAGCTCATCTTGCCGATGTTGTACAGCGCGGCAGCCATTGCCAGGTCACGGCTGGCGGCTTCGTCCAGCTGGTGCACCCTGCAGTAGGCACGCACCAGTTCGATGATCTGCCGGTTGGTCTGTTTGGCCGGGGGCAGGCGCAGGTTGGCGAGCAACGAGAACACTTCGGTGCCGGTCACATAGCTGTGCTTGAGCTCCTCGTAGGCCAGGTCGAGCATGTCGGCGGTCTGCTGCAGCTCGGCGGTGCGGGCGCTGACGTGTTTTTCCAGAGTGCTGTTGAGCAATTTCAACTGATCATTCTGCACCCGGGTCAGTTGCTCCAGACGCTCGCGCTCACGGGCCAGATGCTGATGGTCCAGCGCCTGGCGCAGGATCAGGAGCATTTCCTCGTCGTTCCAGGGTTTGCTGATATAGCGGTCGATCTGCCCTTCGTTGACAGCCTTGATGATCGCCGAGGGGTCGGCATACCCCGTCAGCATGATCCGCGTGGTCGCCGGATACAGCTGACGAACGCTGGCCAGCAAGGTGGCGCCGTCCATGTTGGGCATCCGCGCATCACTCATCACCAGATCGACCGGACGTTGCGCCAGCACTTCCAGCGCCTGGGCACCGCTGGTGGCGAGCAACACGTCATAGGGCTGGCCACGCAGCAGGCGACGCAGGCTGTTGAGGATCGGCTCCTCGTCATCGACGAGCAAAACGGCAGGCCGGTGGGCCGGAGTCGGGGCGGATTGCTCTTCCATGGCGAGGCCTCGCGCAAACGGTGGACGTGGCAGGCGTGTCGACAGACCTCCTCCCTTGCCGCGCCTGAGTGACAGGCTAGATGATTTTTTCGCGGGGACCGTGCAAATCATCGGGTAAGGCGAAGTGCCGAAGAGGCAACTATGCTCAAGTCGCTGGACGACACCATCGGCCTGCGCGCAGGCATGTGATGAGGGGAAAAGGATGCTCCCGATGACGAACGTGCGTGAATTTGCGGGTATTGCGCCATGAGCGCACAGCCCGGGCACATCAATCGCCGTGTACTGATCGTCGACGATACTGTGTCGATCCACGACGATTTCGCAAAAATCCTCAAGCCCTCCACGGTCGCAGACGACAATCTGGACGAAACGGAGAGCCTGCTGTTCGGCACCCCGTGCACGGCCTCCGCCCCCCTCAAGCAACAGTTTGAGCTGGATTCGGCCTTCCAGGGGCGCGAAGCCCTGGACAAAGTCGAGGCCGCGCTGGCCGCCGGGCGCCCCTACGCCATGGCCTTCATCGACATGCGCATGCCGCCGGGCTGGGATGGCCTGGAAACCATCGAACGGCTCTGGCAGGTCGATCCCAAGCTGCAAGTCGCCCTGTGCACGGCCTACTCCGACTATTCCTGGGAAGACATCGACGAGCGGTTGCCGCAGAACGATCGCCTGCTGATCCTGAAAAAACCCTTCGATGCGATCGAAATCCGTCAGCTGGCCAGCGCCCTGACCGTCAAATGGCAAATGACCGAAGACGCGGCGCTGAAGATGAACCTGCTGGAACAAGCGGTTCAGGAACGGACACGGGAGCTGTCCGACGCCAACATCATCGTGCAGAACAGCCCGACCATCCTTTATCGGTTGCGCGGCGAGCCGTCGTTTCCCTTGATGTACATCTCCCACAACATCACCCGCTACGGGCATGTCGCGGCCGATCTGGTGGGGGCGGCCAACTGGGCACAGCTGCTGATTCACCCGGACGATCAGGCCAGTGTCGATGCCGCCATGGCGCGGGTGCTGGATCGGCATGCCCTGGGCGCCTCGATCGAGTTTCGCCTGCGCACCGGCCAGGGCACCTGGCGCTGGGTGGAAAACCGCTACGTCCCGGTGCGCGACCACGACGGCCGGTTGCTGGAAGTCGAAGGAATCATCCTCGACATCACCGAACGCCGGGTGGCCGAGGAAAAAGTGGCCCTGCTGGCCCGCACGGATGGTCTCACCGGCCTGGCCAATCGCACCACGCTGATCGAACGCCTGCATCAGGCCTTTGCCGCCGCACGTCGGGGGGCGGCGCCCTTCGCGGTGTTCTACCTGGATCTGGATCACTTCAAGCGGATCAACGACACCCTCGGTCATCCGGTCGGCGACCTGCTGTTGCAGCAAGTGGCACAACGGATCAAGACCGGGGTTCGGGAAAACGACGTGGTAGCGCGCCTGGGTGGCGATGAATTCGCGATCCTGCAACTGGACGTCAGCGAACCGACCCAATCCGCCGCCGTGGCCACCAAGATTCTTGAAGCACTGCTGGCGCCCTATCAACTGGGCGGCAACGCCGTGCGCATTTCGGTCAGCATCGGCATCAGCAGCTATAGCCCCGCCAGCTTCGATGCCGACAGCCTGTTGGGGCAAGCCGACATGGCGCTGTACCGCGCCAAGGAGTCCGGGCGCAACCAGTATCACTTCCACTCCGAGGACATCACCCGTGAGGTGGCCGAACGCATGGTCCTTGCCGAGGAGCTGACGACGGCCCTCACACAGGGAGGGCTGAAGCTCGATTACTTGCCGGAAGTGGATCTGCACAGCGGCAAGATTCTGGGCATGGCCGCGCAGGTCAGTTGGCAACATCCCAGGCTTGGTCTGCTGCCGGCGTCGGCCTTCGTACCGGCAGCGGAAAAGACCGGTGCAATCATTCCACTCGGGCGCTGGATTCTGGATCACGCCTGCTGGCAGATGCGCCAGTGGCAAAACGATGGGGTAGCGCCACCGGTGATGGCGATCAAGATTTCCCTGGCGCAGCTCAAGTCAGGTCCCGAGCTGATCTACGACGTGTTGCGCATCACTGCCCGCTGGGAGCTGGCGCCATGGGACCTGCGTTTCGATGTCACCGAAGCCACGCTGGCCCAGACCCAATGGACTCACAACGATGCGTTGCCGCGCCTGCGTGAGTTGGGCGTGACCATCGCCATCGATGATTTCGGCAACGAATACTCATCGTTCGATTACCTGAAAACCTACCGGGTCAATCACCTCAAACTCGCCCAGTCCCTGATCGACAATGCGGCTCAGGATGAAGATGGCGCCAACCGGCTGCGGGCGATCGTCAATTTCGCCCGGGATCTGGCGATCGACATCAGCGCCGAAGGCGTCACGCCTGAGGATCAAGGCAGTGCCCTCGTGCCCTGCGCACCATTGAAAAACGTGCAGGGCTTTTGCCTGAGCGAAGCGGTCAGCCCTGAGCAGGCAGGCAGACTGCTGAAGGACGGGAGTGCAGCCGCCATGCTGCCCAAGGAGGATGAAGGATGAAAACGCCTTTTCCCCAGACCAACCGGCGCATTCTGATCGTCGACGATACGCCGGCGATCCATGCCGACTTTCGCAAGATTCTCGCCCCCGAGACCGGTGGCGAAGCGGATCTGAGTGGTCTTGAACAGACACTGTTCGGCACCCGCCAGTCGCCGCACCTGACCTTCCAGCTCGACTCCGCCTACCAGGGCCAGGAAGCGTTGAAGCTGGTGAAAGACGCGCTCAAGGAGGGTCGCCCGTATGCCCTCGCCTTTACCGATATGCGGATGCCGCCCGGTTGGGACGGTCTGGAAACCATTGAAAAACTGTGGGAGGTCGATCCGAACCTGCAAATTGCGCTGTGCACCGCCTACTCCGACTACAGCTGGGAAGCCATGGCCGAGCGGCTGGAGTTCGGCGATCAGTTGCTGATCCTGAAAAAACCGTTCGACACCCTGGAAATCCGTCAGATGGCCAATGCCCTGACCTGGAAATGGCAACTGGCCCAGGACGCGGCGCTGAAGATGATCAGCCTTGAGCAAACCATCGAGGCGCGGGTACACGAGTTGCTCAAGGTCTCGCGCCTGCTGCAATACGACAGCCTCACAGGCCTGCCCAACAGTACTTTGCTCGGCGACCGTCTGACTCAGTCACTGGCCGCGTGCCGGCGCCATGACAAACAACTGGTGGTGATGTTTCTCGGGCTGGATCGCTTCAAGCGCATCAACAATGCCCTGGGCCATCCGGCGGGCGACGAAATGCTCAAGCGGGTCGGCCAGCAACTGTTGACCTGTGTGCGCGAATCGGACTCGGTCTTTCGCTATGGTTCCGACGAGTTCGTGGTGATGCTCAGCGACATCAACCACCCGCAACAGACTCGC
Organism: Pseudomonas sp. SDO52101_S400; assembly: GCF_054071635.1. Taxonomy (NCBI): domain Bacteria; kingdom Pseudomonadati; phylum Pseudomonadota; class Gammaproteobacteria; order Pseudomonadales; family Pseudomonadaceae; genus Pseudomonas; species Pseudomonas sp. SDO52101_S400. The sequence continues at coordinate 58,771 of NZ_JBSVWF010000020.1, forward strand.
AGCATCGCCGAGAAACTGCTGGCAAGCATTCGCGAGCCACAGACAATTGTCGGCCACGACGTCAGTGTCACCGCCAGTGTGGGCATCAGTATTTATCCGGACGACGGGCTGGAGGCGATCGACCTGATCAAAAAAGCCGAGACGGCCATGCGCAATGCCAAGGAAAGCGGCCCGAACGAGATCGGCTTTTTCATCGAAGCCATGAACCAGCGCGCCCGGGAACAGCAAGGTATCGAGTCGGGCATTCGCCAGGCCCTGCAACGGCACGAATTCGTCCTGCACTACCAGCCGAAAATCGATCTGGCCAGCGGTCGGGTGGTGGGCGCCGAGGCGCTGGTACGCTGGCAGAAACCGGGACATGGCTGGGTGTACCCATCGGAGTTTATCCCGGTGGCCGAAGACAGTGGCCTGATCGTGCCTCTGAGCAAATGGGTGCTGGGCGAAGCCTGCCGTCAGATGAAAGACTGGCAAAAAGCCGGTCTGCCGCCGATCCGCATGTCGGTCAACACCTCGGCCATCGACTTCCGTCAGCGCCTCTTTGTCGAGGGCATCGAACAGGTGCTGCGAGAGACCGGGCTGGATCCCGTCCTGCTGGAACTGGAGATCACCGAGGGCGTACTGATGCAGAACGTCGACGCGACCATGAGCGCGTTGAACCGGTTGAAGGCGCTGGGGGTCAAGCTGGCCATCGATGATTTCGGGACCGGGTATTCCAGCCTGAGTTACCTGCGGCGGTTCCCTATCGATGTGTTGAAAATCGATCAGTCGTTCATTCGCGGCCTTAGCCATGACAGCAGTGACGCCGCGCTGGTCGGCGCGATCATCAGTCTGGGCAAGAGCCTACACCTGCACGTCATCGCCGAAGGCGTGGAGACCGCACAACAACTGGCGTTTCTCAGGGCCCACGACTGCGAGGAAGGCCAGGGCTTCTACTTCAGCAAAGCCCTGCCGGCGGACGCGTTCGCCCGCCTGCTGGTGGCCGGGTTGCCTGGCCCCTGGAGCGTTACATGAACACACCGCCGACGTGCCCGTCCCGCAGCGTTTTGTTCATTCTGCTGTTCGCTTCCTGCGCCAATACTGTTGCCGCGCCGCTGGACGAGCCGCTGAAACCCTTGCCCGAGATTCCGAAACAGGACCCGAAGCGCGTCGAGCTGGGCCGTCGGCTTTTCCACGATCCGCAGCTCTCGGTCAACAACACCCTGTCCTGCGCCAGTTGCCATCAGCTGGATAAAAACGGCGCTGACAGCCGCGCCTTTTCCCCGGGCTTCGATGGACAACCGGTGGCGGTCAACACGCCCACCGTGCTCAACGCCAGCCTCAATTTCCGCCAGTTCTGGGATGGTCGTGTGGAAACGCTGGAAGAGCAGACCAACGTCGTCATCACCAGCCCCCACGAAATGGGCAGCGACTGGAGCAGCGTGGTGCAACGAATCGCCGACGATTCCGGTTATCGCCAGTCTTTCAGTGCCGCCTACCCGGATGCCGTGACGAAAGCCAATATCCAGAACGCCCTGGCGACCTACGAACGCACGCTGCTGACACCCGGTTCCCGTTTCGACCAGTACCTGCTGGGCAACACGGACATCCTGACCCTCGATGAAAAATACGGATACCAGCGTTTCAAGGATTACGGGTGTATCGCCTGCCATCAGGGGGTGAACATCGGCGGCAACATGTTCCAGAAGTTCGGGGTGTTCGGCGACTACATCGCCGATCGCGGCAACCCGACGCTGGCTGACCAGGGCCGGTTCAACGTGACCGGCGACGAAGACGATCGCGCCGTGTTCAAGGTGCCGAGCCTGCGTAACGTCGCGCTGACCGCGCCGTACTTCCATGACGGCTCGGCGCCCACCCTCGAACGGGCCGTGGACGTGATGTTCCAGTATCAGTTGGGACGCATGCCCAGCGAGGAGGACAAGGCGCTGATCATCATGTTTCTCAAGACCCTGACCGGGCACTGGGAGGGCAAGCCATGATGAATGTCTCACGCCGGTTCAGCCTGCTGTTGATCAGCCTCCTGGCCGTCTTGCTGGCCTCGATCCTGGTGTTTCTGTACCTCAAGTCCAGTTCCGAGCAGACCGCCACCTACACCGATTCCCGGGACCTGATCCGTCAGATCAAGCAACAGGATTCGCAGTGGGAAAGCGAAGTGCTCAAGGCCCGGGTGGCGATCACCCACAATTACGATCCGCTGGTCTCGCCGATGAACGAGATGAATCGCCTTTGGGCACGCTTCGACAGCATGGAGTCCGGGCATGGACGCAGCGACTCCCGACAATGGGACCATGCCCACGAACGCTTCCTGGAAGCCATGCAGGAAAAGACCCGCCTGGTGGAGCAATTCAAGTCGCACAACGCGTTGTTGCGCAATTCCCTGGCCTTTCTGCCGAGCGCCGAGGATGACATTCAGGCGCAACTTGCCAATCTGTCCGACCTCGACAAGATTCAGTTACAGAACATCGTCACCGACACCTATGACCTGTTGCTCAGTGCACTCGAGTTTGCCCAGGTCGCCTCCGACGACAAGGCCTCCGACATCGAGGTGGGGTTGAACAAACTGGCGGTGAACGCGCAACGCCTGCCAGCGGATTTCCAGACGCCGATCAGGATCCTGAGCAATCACATTGCGCTGATCCTGCGTGAGCAGCCGATCGTCAATCGCCTGCTCGATCAGATCGAAGCGATTCCCGTGGCCGAGCGTCTCGACACCATCACCAACATGCTCGACCAGGATCAGCAGCGTGCCGAAAAGATCGATCAGCGATATCACTTCTACCTGCTGCAGTTTTCCGTCCTGCTGATGTTGTCGCTGTTGTGGCTGGCCATCCGGCTGATCCGCAGTTTTGCCGAGATCAACCGGGTCAACGCGGCCCTGCAAACCGCCAACGATGTGCTGGAACAAAGGGTCGAGGAACGGACCCGCGAGCTCAAGAACGTGCAGAGTGAATTGCTCGACGCCGCGCGCCAGGCCGGCATGGCCGAAATCGCGACCAACGTGTTGCACAACGTCGGCAACGTGCTCAACAGCGTGAACATTTCCTCCGACCTGATCTCGCGAAAATTGCGCAGCAGCAAAGCCCTGGGGCTGGGCAAGGCCATGCAACTGATCAACGAACACCCGGATGACCTCGGGCCGTTCCTGACCGAGGACGCCAAGGGCAAGCTGCTGCCCGGCTACCTCAATCAACTGGTGGGCGCCATCGCCCAGGAACAGCAGGAAATGGCCGACGAACTGGCCCAGATGAACAAGAGCGTCGATCACATCAAGGACATCGTCGCCACCCAGCAATCCTATGCCGGGGCCAACAGCATGACCGAGCCGCTGTACATCAACGAACTGCTCGAAGACGCCCTGCGCATGAATGCCGGCGCACTCACCCGGCACCACGTCACGGTGGTCAAGGAGTACGGTGACGTGCCCCAGGTGATGGGCGACAAGCACCGTTTGCTGCTGATCCTGATCAACCTGATCAGCAACGCCAAGTACGCGATGTCCGACCTCAGCAACCGCCCACGGACCATGACATTGGGGGTGAAGATCGTCGACGGGAGTTTTCTGGAAATCAGTGTCAGGGACGATGGCGAAGGCATCGCGCCGGAAAACATGACGCGGATCTTTGCCCACGGTTTCACGACCCGCAAGGAGGGCCATGGCTTCGGCCTGCACAGCTGCGCCCTGGCGGCCATCGAGATGAACGGCCATCTCACCGCCCACAGTGACGGGCCGGGGCTGGGCGCCCTGTTCACCCTGCAGATTCCGCTGATCACGGTAACGGAGAACGCATGAGCGAACTGTCGAACCGCCGCATTCTGCTGATCGACGACATGCCGTCGATCCACGAAGACTTTCGCAAGATCCTCGCCCCGACCCAGGCGCAGTCGGCGGAGCTGGACGAGATGGAAGCGGCCCTGTTCGGCGCACCTGCCAAGCCCCGGCGGGCAACGTTCGAACTGGACTCGGCCTATGGCGGTGAAGAAGGCCTGGCCAAACTCAACCTGGCGTTGCAGGAGCAATGCCCCTACGCCCTGGCCTTTGTCGACATGCGCATGCCCGACGGTTGGGACGGGGCGAAAACCATCGAGCAGTTGTGGCTGCAGGATCCGCAATTGCAGGTGGTGGTGTGCACGGCTTATTCCGACTATTCCTGGGACGAATTGCTGGATCGGCTGCACGCTCACGACCGGCTGCTGATCCTGAAAAAACCCTTCGACAACATCGAAGTCCAGCAAATGGCCAACACCCTGCTGACCAAATGGCAGATGACCGAACGTGCATCATTACAAATGCATCACCTGGAACATCTGGTGGACCAGCGCACCGCCCAGTTCAAGCAGGCCAGCGAAGCCTTGCAGCGAGAGATCGATGAGCGCAAGCAACTGGAAGGCCAGTTGGTGCAGTCGGAAAAACTCGCTTCGCTGGGGCAACTGGCCGCCGGGGTCGCCCACGAAATCAACAACCCGATCGGCTTCATTTCCTCCAACCTCGGCACCCTCGACGGCTACTTCCAGCAGTTGCTGGCCATGCTCGGCGCCTATCACACCGCCGGGCAGGACTTGCCCGCCGAAGCCGCTGCGCAGTTGCAGCAATTGCGCGAGCACCTGGAACTGGACTATTTGCTGGAAGACATCCCGACGCTGATCCGGGAATCCAAGGAAGGCATCGGCCGGGTCGGGCAGATCGTCAAGGACCTCAAGGACTTTTCCCGGGTCGATACCCAGCAGCAATGGCAGTGGGCGAACCTGCAACAGGGCATCGAGTCGACCCTGAACATTGTCGCCAGCGAACTCAAGTACAAGGCCGATGTGGTCAAGGAATATCAGGACCTTCCGGAGATCGAGTGCCTGCCCTCGCAGATCAATCAGGTCATCATGAACCTGGTGGTCAACGCGGCGCAGGCCATGGGGGCCGAACGCGGCACCATCACCCTGCGCACCGCGGTGCAGGGCGAGTCGGCGATAATCGAAGTCGCCGACAACGGCTCGGGCATCGCGCCCGAGACCCTGCAGAAAATCTTCGACCCGTTTTTCACCACCAAACCGGTGGGCCAAGGGACAGGGCTCGGCCTGTCCCTGTCTTATGGCATCGTGAAAAAACACGGCGGGGATATTTCAGTCAGCAGCACATTGGGCGCTGGCACAACGTTTCGCGTGCAACTGCCATTGCGCCAGACTCGCCCTGCGGCCTGATGTCAGGTCCGTTCAGGTCGCTTCCTGGAAATCCATTTCCGGTGGCTGGCGACGGAAGCCGCCAGTGAGCACCGCCAGATACACCACGCCGATCGCCAGCCAGCTCAGGCCCAGGTACACCGCCAGGTGATCGAGGCTGACCATCAGCCACAAGTCCGCCACCAGGCCAATGAACGGGAAGACCAGAAACAGGATCAACTCGCGCAGGCCTTTTTTCTCGCCGCCAATCCAGTAGTGAAAAATCACCGACAGGTTGACCAGACTGAACGCCAGAAACGCGCCGAAGTTGATGAACGAGGTCGAGGTGGTCACGTCGAGTTTCAGCGCCAGCAACGCCACCACCGCGCAGAGCAGGATGCTGTTGACCGGCGTGCCGAAGCGCTCGTGCAAAGTGCCGAAGAACGACTTGGGCAACACACCGTCACGGCCCATTGCAAACAGCAGCCGCGAACCGCTGGCCTGGGCGGACAGACCCGAAGCGAACTGACCGACGATCAGGCCGATCAGGAAGATCGAGACGAACAGGTCACCACCGATGTTGCGTGCGATCTCGTAGGCCGCCGAGTCGACGTTGTCGAACTGGAACGACGGATGGGCGATCTGCACGAAGTACGACACACCGACGAAAATCAGCCCGCCGATCAAGGTGATCAACATGATTGCCCGAGGAATGGTGCGGCGCGGGTCGCGGGTTTCTTCGGTGAGGGTACTGACTGCATCGAAACCGAGGAACGAGTAGCAGGCGATGGCCGCGCCGCTCATGATCAGCGGCATCTGCATGTCGCCGTTGAAAAACGGTTTGATCGACCACAACGGCGTGCTGGCATCGCCGCCGACGTAATGCACGCACAGCGCAACGAAGGCGATCAGCACCAGAAATTGCACCAGCATCAGCAAGGCGTTGATGCCGTTGGCCAGTTTCAGGCCGATGATGTTGATCGCGCTGGTGATGCCGATGAACGCCAGTACCCAGATCCACTGCGGGATCGACGGGAACGCCGAAGCCAGATACGCGGCGCCGATCAGCCAGATCGCCATCGGCAAAAACAGATAATCGAGCAGCACCGCCCAACCGGCGATGAAACCGAGTTTCGGGCTGATCGCCTTGCGCACGTAGCTGTAGGCCGAACCGGCCACCGGGAACGCGGCGGCCATGCGCCCGTAACTCATGGCGGTGAAGAACATCGCCACCAGCGCCGCCAGATACGCGGCGGGCACCATGCCGGCGGTGGATTGGGCGAGGATGCCGAACGTGCCGAGGACAATGATCGGCGTCATGTAGGCGATGCCGAACAGCACCACCGACCCTAGCGAAAGGGTGCGTTGCAAACGAGCCATGGGCGACTTACTCCGGATTTTATTGGATTTATGGCAGAGGCCGAGTTCGGCGAATGTTTCGGGTGTTTTGTTATTGTTCTGGTGTCATCTGAATACTGGTATGACTTGAGATCCATCCCCCTCACCCCAGCCCTCCCGAAACGTCGGACCGCCCCCAAGGGGGCGAGGGGGAAAGGGAGCTGATCTCCATGCTTTTCAAAACCTGAGTTCAACTCGATAGATCACGTCGGCGTAACTTGAGAGAACAACTCGGTCAGTCCCCTCTCCCTTCGGGCGGTCCGACGTTTCGGGAGGGTTAGGGTGAGGGCAGCGGTTCAACGGACAGGAATCAAAAGCTCCCGAACACCGCCATCCCGCTCCACCACCTCCCCCGGCAACCTCAACCGCTGATCATCCAGATAGCGGTAATCCTTGCGCGCCAGCTCCAGCTGACCGAAATCCAGCTCGACGCTGAACCGCCCCTCCTCACGCCCGGCCTCGAACAGCACCGTACCCAGCGGATCCACCAGCGCACTGCCGCCGGCAAACATCAACCCGTCATCCCCGGCTTCCACGCGGTTGACCATCAGCGCAAACGCCTGGTTTTCCTGAGCCCGGGCCATGATCGCGGTGCGGTGGGTCGGGCCGTAGGGGTCCATGTTGCCGTTGGTGACGATCAGCAACTCGGCGCCCAGTTGCGCCAGGGCACGGGCAGATTCCGGGAACTCGATGTCGTAGCAGATCAGCAGACCGACCCGCACGCCGTTCCAAAGGCACGTGGCGTAACAGTCGCCGGCCTCGAACACACCGCGATCCGACGCCCAGAGGTGGGTCTTGCGATATTTCAGAGCGATGCCTTCGGGGGTGATCAGCAGCGTGGTGTTGTAGAAACGGCCGTTATCGTTCTCGGCCATGCCGATCACCACGGCGATGTTGCGTTCGCGGGCAGCGACCTGGACCGCGCTGACGGTCGGGCCATCTATCGACTCGGCGATCTGCGCCACGGTTTCAGCGGTCGGGAAGCCCATCAGGTGGGTCTCGGGGAACACGATCAGTTGCGTGTCAGCCGGGCTCGCGGCAATCGCCGCCAGAGCGCGTTCGAGGTTGTACGCCGTGTCTTTGTCACGGCCCGCCAGTTGGGCGAGTTCGACTTTCATGGGGAGTCCTTGTTATGAGCGCCGGGCGCCGAAAGATTGCCCGGCGGCTGTCTGTGGGCCAGTATGCTTCGCATTCGACTGGCCAGGGAATTACGCGGCCGGGGTAACCCGATAGGGGTAGAGGCATGACTGTTTCGTTTGACGACATCACCTGGCACCGCGCCGTCGGGCAGTTGATCGACGCCCTCGACAGGCCGAATTTCTGGGCGCAACTGGTGCGTCTGCTCGACCAGTACGTCCCGTTCGATAGCTGGGTGGCGCTGCTGTTCAGCGCCGACCGTCACCCGCAAGTGTTCGCCGAATGCCCGGGCGAGGACGGCAGTCCCGATCAGTTGTTTCAGGATTACCTGCGCGGGTTGTATCTGCTCGACCCGTTCTACATCGCCTGCCGCGAACAATCGCGCACCGGTTTGTATCGCCTGTCGGAGGTCGCGCCGGAGCATTTCGAGCTGACCGAGTATTACCAGCGATACTTTCGTCTGAATGTGGTGGCCGACGAAATCCAGTTCAATTGCCAGCTCGAAGGCGACCGCACGCTGTGCCTGTCACTGGGCAGCAAGCAGCGTTTCAGTGGCGAGCAGATTGCCCTGCTGTCGCTGATCCAGCCGTGGGTGCTCGGCCTGTTGCGCCAGCGCCTGCCTTACGAAATCAATGAAATCGTCGCCCTCGCCCCGTCGCCGGCGCAACCGGACTGGCGGGTGCAGCTCGAAGCGTCGGTGCAGCAACTCAAGGGCGCGCAACTGACTGCCCGGGAACTGGATGTCGGGCGTTTGATGCTCAGCGGTTGCTCCAGTAAAGAAATCGCCCGTAAGCTGGAAATCTCTGTTGAAACCGTGAAAGTCCATAAGAAACACATGTACAGCAAGCTGGGGATCAAATCCCAGTCGGAGCTGTTTTCGATCTTCCTGCAGGCGCAGAACGCCTGACTGCCGCAAAAAAATCTGTCCGAACCAAGGAAACCGTATGAGCCTGTCACTCCTGAGCCGCTACGCCTTCTTTGCCGTCTGCGTGATTTTCACCCTCGCCAGCCTGCCCTTCCTCGAACACGACTGGCTGTGGCCGATCACCGCCGTCACCGGGGTGCTGAGCCTGATCGGTCTGTTCGACCTGATGCAGAGCCCCCACGCGGTGCGCCGCAACTACCCGATCCTGGGCAACATCCGTTATCTGGTCGAGGGGATTCGCCCGGAAATCCGCCAGTACCTGCTGGAGTCCGACAGCGACGCCCTGCCCTTCTCCCGCGCCCAGCGTTCGCTGGTGTATTCGCGGGCCAAGAATGAAAGCGCCGACAAACCGTTCGGCACCCTGATCGATGTGTATCAGTCCGGTTTCGAATTCATCGGCCACTCGATGCGCCCGGCTCCGTTGAGCGACCCGAACAGCTTTCGCGTCACGGTCGGCGGCCCGCAATGCACCCAGCCGTACTCGGCGTCGGTGTTCAACATTTCGGCCATGAGTTTTGGCTCCCTCAGCGCCAACGCGATCCGCGCGCTGAACCAGGGCGCCAAGCTGGGCAACTTCGCCCACGACACCGGCGAAGGCAGCATCAGCCCCTATCACCGCGAACACGGCGGCGACCTGACCTGGGAACTGGGCAGCGGCTATTTCGGCTGCCGCACCAGCGATGGCCGCTTCGACCCCGAACGCTTCGCCGCGCAAGCGCAGACTCCGCAAGTGCGGATGATCGAAATCAAGATGAGCCAGGGTGCCAAACCCGGCCACGGCGGGATTTTGCCCAAGCACAAAGTCACCCAGGAAATCGCCGACACCCGGGGCATTTCCATGGGCGAAGACTGCATCTCGCCGTCCCGCCACAGCGCATTTTCCACGCCGATCGAGATGATGCATTTCATCCAGCAACTGCGTGAACTGTCCGGCGGCAAACCGGTGGGCTTCAAGTTCTGCCTCGGCCATCCGTGGGAGTTCATGGGCATCGCCAAGGCCATGCTGGAAACCGGCATCCTCCCGGACTTCATCGTGGTCGACGGCAAGGAAGGCGGCACCGGCGCCGCCCCGGTAGAGTTCACCGACCACATCGGCGTGCCGATGCGCGAGGGTCTGTTGTTCGTCCACAACACCCTGGTAGGCTTGAATCTGCGGGACAAGATCAAGCTCGGCGCCAGCGGCAAGATCGTCAGCGCCTTCGACATCGCCAGCGTGCTGGCCATCGGCGCAGACTGGGCCAACTCGGCGCGCGGCTTCATGTTCGCCATCGGCTGCATCCAGTCGCAAAGCTGCCACACCAACAAATGCCCGACCGGCGTCGCCACCCAGGACAATCTGCGCCAGCGCGCGCTGGTGGTGCCGGACAAGGCCCAGCGGGTCTACAACTTCCACCGCAATACGTTGAAGGCGCTGGCAGAAATGCTCGCCGCCGCAGGTCTGGAACATCCGTCGCAACTGTCGGCCAAGCATCTGGTGCGACGGATGTCAGCCACCGAAATCAAACTGTTCTCGCAGCTGCACGTGTTCCTGAAACCGGGGGAGTTGCTCACCGGGGAAGTGAACGGCGAGTTCTATTCGCGGATGTGGCAGATGGCTAGGGCGGACAGTTTTGAACCGCAGGAGATCGCGGCCGCCTAGCAGTAACGCTCAGGGCATAGCACCTCGGATACTCACCAACTCAAGAGCCGACCATGGGGCGGCTCTTTCATGACGATGAAACCGTAATCGCCGATCAGATAGATGCGGTAATAGAGGCGATCCACCAAGGCTGGAAACCCCTGATAGCCGACGCGGGTGGCGTTGCGCCGTTCGCGCTCTGCAACCACGTTGGTGACGCCGGCCGACGGCAGGTTTTCGGCGAGCATGAAGTAGTCGATATTCAGCAGGTAGCGCAGCACCGGTAGCTGTTTGAAGGTGCCCTCCGCACCCGCCAGCCAACGGTCGGAGTAAGTGACCGACAGGTAAATACGTTTGGCTTCGCGCAGTTCGCGATGAGAGGAAATGTCCTGACTGAGGCTGAACAGGGCGCTATTGGCAAAGGTTTTTTCCATCATCAGCACCCGCCCGTAAGCGAAGGAAAGCGACAAGGTTGCCAGAAGCGGAATTGCCAACAACAGGGGCAATCGCGAGTGCAGCGACGTCAATCCGACATAGGCCAGATAGAACAGCAACATCAGCAATACGCCGAACCCCATCAGGGTTCGCGCACCTTCATTGAAGTCGCGAAACAACAGCGTCATGCCCGGCACCAGCAGCACAATCAACGGCAGCGTCAGCAGGCAGATAAAGCTCAGGAGCAAACCTTGTGCGGTGGGCTCATTGCGCAGGCGAATCTGCCGTCCCAACCGCACACCACCGATCAGTGCACACCCCACCAACACAACGAAAACCGTCGTGTAGCCGCCGTGAAACAGCAGCGCAACTTTCTCCATCACCCGACCGATATTGATACCGATCTGCAACCGCGGATCAGCGCTACCGTTGAGCAACTCCGTGCGCCCGGATTCCGTGAACGGATAGGCCGTGACCGCGTAGACCGACACGCCCAGCACCAGTTGCGCCAGCCTCAAGCCCGCAAGTCGCCAGAGCTCCGCCCACGGCACTCGACGGTGAACATTTCTCAGCAACTCCACACAACACAACCCGAGAAACACATTGAGACTGACCTGATACAGCCCGATCGCCAGCGCCAGCAAGAACGAAGGCACCAGCCATCGTTGTATCCGGGAAGTACCGCAAAAAGTGATCGCGTAAATCACCGCCACCAGGCTCAGGGCCATGCCGGCCCCGTCATATTGATAGGACAGGTTCTGCAACAGGAACGGGTTGTACCAGAGCGGTAACGGCACCAGGCAACAGGCCAGGGTCGGCTCGGGGAAATAATGAAAGGTCAGTCGGGTCAGGGCCAATGACATGGCCAGCGTGGCGAGCAACAGCGGCAAGGGAAAGATGTTCGGCGCAGCGCCGGTGAACGTCAGTGCCTGATACAGCCAGTCCATGAACAACCGCCCCTGCCCCGCCCAGACATTGCCGGCAGCCAGAGTGCGCCAATTGTCATCGATGTAGGGGAAGTCAGCGAGGATCAGCGGCAGGATGTACAGAGTCGTGGCGAGCAGGAAAAACAGCACGACCTGACGGCGGCCGAGTTCTCGAACGAGAAAATCGCTCATCCTCATACCTGCGCCTCTGTGCACTGCTGCGCTGGAAACAACGTTTATAAAGCTTGGAACATGGCACGAGGTCAGAGGTCGTTTTTTACGGCGGTTTCAGACAAGCGGCTCCAACCTCGCACCCACAAAAAAGCCCCGGCCAATCGACCGGGGCTTTCAGTTTTCAGCGTTAACGTTTTACGACGCCGAACGCACCGCGCCCTGAGACACATCGGTCGGTTGCAACTTGAACACATAGAACAGAACCGTCAGCAGCACCAGGAACGCCGGGCCGACATACAGCGCCACACGAGTGTCCGGGAAGTAAGCCATCAGACCCACCACCAGCACCAGGAACGCCAGCGCCAGATAGGAGCTGATCGGGAACAGCCACATCTTGTACTTCAGGCCCGCACGTTCGCTGGCGCTCAGGCCTTTGCGGAACTTGAGCTGGGCCAGCAGGATCATCACCCAGGTCCAGATCGCACCGAAGGTGGCAATGGAAGTTACCCAGACGAAGACTTTTTCCGGCACCAGATAATTCAGCAACACACCCAGCAGCAGGGCGAAGATCGACAGCAGCAACGCCCGACGCGGCACACCGTTGCTCGAAGTGCGGGCGAAACCGGCCGGTGCCTGACCGTTCTGCGCCAGGCTGTAGAGCATGCGTCCGGTGCTGAAGATGCCGCCGTTGCACGACGACAGCGCGGCGGTGATCACCACGAAGTTGATGATGCCGGCGGCCGTCTTGATGCCCAGACGTTCGAAAGTCATGACGAACGGACTGCCCTGGGTGCCGATTTCATTCCACGGGTAGATCGACAGGATCACGAACAGCGCGCCGACGTAGAACAGCAGGATCCGCCAGAACACCGAGCCGATCGCATTGGGAATGGTCTTCTGCGGGTTCTTCGCTTCACCGGCGGTCAGGCCGATCATTTCCACGCCGAGGTAAGCGAACATCACCATTTGCAGGGACATCAACACGCCCGTCACACCGTTGGGCATGAAACCGCCGTGGGCCCACAGGTTGGAAATCCCCAGCGCCACACCGTCGTTGCCGAAACCGAAGGCAATGATGCCGATGCCGCCGAGCACCATGGCGATGATGGTGACGATTTTGATCAGGGCGAACCAGAACTCGAATTCACCGAAGGCCTTCACCGCGATCAGGTTGATCGAGCCCATGCTGACCAGCGCCGCCAGCGCCCAGATCCAGCGCGGGACATCGGGGAACCAGATGCCCATGTACACCGCCACCGCCGTGATTTCCGCGACGCAGGTCACCAGCCACAGGAACCAGTAGTTCCAGCCAGTCAGAAAGCCCGCCAGCGGGCCGAGATAATCCTGTGCGTAACGGCTGAAGGAGCCGGCCACCGGGTTGTGCACGGCCATCTCGCCGAGGGCGCGCATGATCACCAGGATCGCCAGACCACCGATGATGTAGGACAGCATGATCGCCGGGCCGGCCATTTCGATGGCCTTGGCCGAACCGAGAAACAGACCGACACCAATACAGGCGCCGAGCGCCATCAGGCGAATGTGCCGTTCGCCGAGTTCGCGTTTGAGCGGGCCGCCTTGAGCGGTCTCGCCATGAGGCAGGTGATTGCCTGTTGGCATTTGGGGACATCCTCGTCTTGTTATTGGATAGACCACTGTGTGTCGAAGCGTCGACCGATAGGCCTTGGCTTCCCGACACCGCGCCTGCCTCGTGGGCAAGTGCGTCCTGCAGGGCCAGGCCTGGAGGATCAGCGGGGCTGGCAGTATAAAAAGCTTCCAGCAGGAAATTTCACTCTAAAAGCCGCAATATTCAGCGACATACATCGCCATCAGTCGGACTTTCGAGACAAAGACTCCTGAAAAAGCCGGATTATTCACTGCCGAAATGGGCGCCGAGTATTGCACAGCAATGGTGCAGCGTCATGCCCCCACCCAAGTCGCATTGACCTTGCGACCGCTCTGGTCCGGCCCTCTCTGCCTGGTGAACGTGTGCCGCAGCGTTGCCGCCGGATTTGCAGATTTGTTCAGGGTCCAGGCTTCACAATTTTTTCACCCGCGCCAACCACCGACTAAGCTTCAGACAAGTCCGATCAATCTGCGTGAATGGATCAATCGACTATGGGCGCTTTGTGGCAAACCGATTCGAGTGAAAAAGTGGTTCCGACTGAACGTGTGGATGAAGCGCCTGTCCCTGAGAAACCCCGTCGTAACCGGCATGGGTGGAAGGCTTTCTGGCTATTGCTGGTGATCATTGCGATTGTGGTGGGCCTGGCCGCGATGAAGGAAATGCGCACTTCGCGTTTTCAATCCCGCGAGGTCAGCCAGTACGCCGCCAAACTGACCTATGAACTGCAACCGGGCCCCAGCGAAGCCATTCGTTATCCGGGCAACGGGCCGTTCGATCTGCGTCTGGGTTACAGCTCGCTGGACGAGTTCTTGCCTCGATTGCTCAAGCGCAACTACGTGATCACTGAACAGACGCGTTTCTCACCGGCTCTGCTCGGCTACACCGACAAGGGCCTGTTCGTGCCCTACTCCGAGAAAATCCAGGCCGGGCTGTCGATCACCGATTGCCGGGCCGCGCCGCTGTATCAGTACAACTATCCACAGCAGCTGTATTCGAGCTTCGAGTCGATCCCACCGGTGGTGGTCAACAGCCTGCTGTTCATCGAAAACCGCTTTTTGCTCGATCCAAAACAGCCGATGGCCAATCCGGCGGTGGACTGGCCGCGCTTCGGCATGGCCGCGTGGTCGCAAGTCGCCAAATTGCTGCACCTGCCGGGGCAGTCGGCTGGCGGCAGTACCCTGGCCACGCAGCTGGAAAAGTATCGCCACTCGCCTGATGGGCTGACCGTCAACGGTGCCGAGAAAATCCGCCAGATGATTTCCGCCAGCGTGCGCGCCTATCAGGCCGGCCCGGATACCCTGCCGGCGCGGCGCAACATCATTCGTGACTACCTCAACAGCGTCCCGTTGTCGGCAGTGCCGGGCCATGGCGAAGTCCACGGTATGGCTGAAGGTTTGCGGGTCTGGTACGGCGCTGACTTCAACCAAGCCAATGCCACACTGGCGAGCACCGCGACTGATCCGAAGACAATGGCGGACAAGGGCCTGGCCCTGCGCGAAATGCTTTCGCTGATGATCGCTCAGCGTCGCCCGTCTCATTACCTGACCAAGGGCCGCGAAGAACTGGCCGACCTCACCGACAGCCACCTGCGTCTGCTCAAACAGAATGGCGTGATCGACGCGGCGCTGGCCGATGCGTCCCTGGCAAGCAAGGTCACCTACCGCGACTGGCAAACTCAGCCGACCATCCAGCCGATCGAGACCAACAAAGGCATCAGCGTCGCCCGGAGCCGTCTGGCCTCGATGCTCAATCGTCCGCTGTACGACCTCGACCGCCTCGACCTCTCGGCCACCAGCACTCTGCAAGGCGAGCTGCAAACCCAGGCCACTGCCTATCTGAAAAAACTCGCCGACCCCGCCTACGCCGCCGAAATCGGCCTGCTCGGCGAACGTCTGCTGACGCCTACCAGCACCACGCAGGTGCGTTACAGCTTCACCCTGTTCGAGCTGACCCCGGACGGCTCACGCGTGCGGGTGCAGACCGACAGCACCGACCAACCGTTCGACATCAACGAGGGCAGCAAGCTGGAACTGGGCTCCACGGCGAAGATGCGGGTGCTGACCACCTACCTGCAAATCATCTCGGAACTGCATGACAAGTACGGCGCCATGACCGTGCCGGAACTGAAGAAAGTCGAGGTGCCGGATCAGGATCGCCTGACCCAGTGGGTGATCGATTACCTGATCCAGAACAAGGATCACGACCTGTCGAAAATGCTCGGTGCAGCCCTCGACCGCAAGTATTCCGCCAGCCCCGGCGAGGCGTTTTTCACCGGTGGCGGCCTGCACGTGTTCCACAACTTCCGCAAGGAAGACAACGGCCGCATGCCGACCTTGCGCGATGCCCTGCGCGAGTCGATCAACCTGCCGTTCATTCGCCTGATGCGCGACCTGGTGCGCTACACCACCTATTCCGGCCCCAACAACAGCGCCGAGTTGCTCAAGGACGACCGCGACCCACGGCGTCAGGAATACCTGGCCTCCTTCGCCGACCGCGAAGGCACTTCGTTCCTGCTCAAGTTCTGGAAGAAGTACAAGAACAAGGACACCCAGGCCCGCCTCGACACCTTCCTCGACAGCATGCGCCCGACGCCGATCCGCATGGCCGCCGTACACCGTTACCTGCTGCCGAACGCCAGTCAGGAAGACTTCAACACCTTTGTGCGCTCGCACCTCAAGGGCGTCAAAATCACCGAAAAACTCAACGACGAGCGTCTCGAACGGCTCTATCTCGCCTACGGCCCCGGCACCTATGACCTGCCGGATCAAGGCTTCATTGCCAAGGTCCACCCGCTGGACCTGTGGCTGATCGGCTACCTGCTCAACCACCCGGACGCGACCTGGGGACAGATCGTCAAGTCCAGCCAGTTCGAACGTCAGGAAGTCTACAGCTGGCTGTTCAAGAGCAAGCACAAGGGCGCCCGCGAC
Source organism: Pseudomonas sp. SDO52101_S400 (assembly GCF_054071635.1). NCBI lineage: Bacteria > Pseudomonadati > Pseudomonadota > Gammaproteobacteria > Pseudomonadales > Pseudomonadaceae > Pseudomonas > Pseudomonas sp. SDO52101_S400. The sequence goes on from NZ_JBSVWF010000020.1 coordinate 75,080, forward strand.
AGCCGCATCCGCACGATGCTGGAAATCGAAGCATTCCTCGACATCCATCAGCGCTGGCAGAAAGTCGGCTATCCGTTCGACCACCTGGTGCCCTCGCTGGCCACCGCCATCGGCAGCTCCGGCGACCGCCCCGCCGCACTGGCCGAGCTGATCGGCACCATCCTCAACGACGGCGTACGCATGCCGACCCTGCGCATCGACAGTCTGCATTTTGCCGCCGGCACGCCTTACGAAACCAAACTGGTCAACGACCCCCATGTGGGCAAACGGGTGATGCCATCGGAAGTGGCCACAGCGATGCGCGAAGCGTTGTCGCAAGTGGTGGACTCGGGGACGGCCAAACGTGTTTCCGGCAGTTTCAAACTGGCCGATGGAACACCATTGACCATGGGCGGAAAGACCGGGACCGGCGACAACCGGATCGAAGCCATCGGTTCCGGCGGACGGATTTTGAGTTCCAAGTCGATCAACCGCACGGCCACCTTCGTGTTCTACATCGGCGATCACCATTTCGGCACGCTCACCGCATTCGTCCCGGGGCGCTCGGCAGAGAACTTCAAATTCACTTCGGCCCTGCCGGTACAGGTGCTCAAGGGCATGGCGCCGATTCTGATGCCGTACCTGCAACCGGGTAGCGACTCGCAATGTCTGGCACCTGAAGCGCCGGCGGTGGCGTCCTTGAAAACAGGTACCTGACCCGGATTGAGATGCCCATGGTGTTATTTATTTGTTTTATACATTCCAATATTCAATCGACCGACTATTAAAAACGGCACGACTGAAACAAGCTTTTAAACTAATCATTCACCGCACTGAACGTTAGCCTTGAAACTCATGACTGACTCAAGGCTTTAGCGATGACTGCAACAAATGAATACAAAGGGCAACATTACGACTTGATTAAGTCGCACATCGACTCCGTTTTTCTCGATATGCAATTGCATCGAAGTCACGCACTGAGGCGAGCCTCTCTGCGCCGTGAACCTTGGATGAGCGAGGCACCGACCAGTCAAGTCGAACGCATGGGAAACGCCAACAAAAAGGCCTGGAACGCGCAGAACAAGGTTGACAGGATGCTGGCGCGACTGCAGGACAGTTATGCCTTCGCCGAACCGTTACTTAAAAAAAAGTTACTGGAAAAGTTCAACATCAGCGTCGATGTAAAGAATACTTTTCTCCGTTTGTACGTACCTAAAAAAAGCAGCTGGTGGGCGATTCAGACTTTAGAAGGACATACCGCAAGAACAGTGTCATTACTGGATGCTGCATTGCACAACTTCTCCTATGACGAAGCATTTGAAAAAGACTCCGCCTTCATTATCAGGACGGACCCTGTACGTGAACTGTTCGATATTTCACCGATCGACAAGATAATCAGCGTCGGCCAGTTTCAGGCACTGTGTCGGGACCTGGACATCGGCGCGCAATACAGGGCACACCTCGAAGACTACTTGCTCAACAAGGAGCCGGTCGCCCAGGCCTATCTGCAATTGCAAGTCCAGCGTAACCAGCAAGCCGCGCTCAAGGCGGCGGCGCACATCGCGCTGGCGAAAAAAGATCTGAGCCGTCAGGCCCACGGGCTCATCCGTGAACTGCTCGAGGGTCGGCAACACCTGAAGCTGGGCGAGCAAGCGATGCGGGTGTGTGAGCTGGGCATGATGGACCTGAACCTCACCGGTATCCTGATCATCCGGCCGGACCCCGAGCAAAAACAGCACTCGCAGACAATGATCGCCTACGTGCCACACGATCCCGATCACCCGCTCAAGGAATACCCCTCGACTCTCGACTTCATGAAAGAACTGAGCCGTCAGTTGAGAGACAACCGTGCCGCACCGTCCACCGGCATCACCTACCGCCAGTTCTTCAGCCAGTTCGTCGATCACGAGCAGCGCGGCCACTTCTTCGCCGACTTTCAACAACGGCTTACCTACATCAAATGGTATCCAAAGGAACGGGGGGATCCGCGCCCGTCCTGGCGGGAAACGCCCGTGGACAAACCGCAGCTGCAATTCAGCGCGCCCCCGATCACCCAGCCTCTGTGGGCTTATCTCTACCAGCAGCAGCTCAACAAGATCCTCAATGACGCCCGCGTCATCGCGGTATCGACGGCCGACGCAGACAGCCGCGCGCGCTGGGCCTGGTGGGAGAACTTCAAGAAGATCGCTTCTGACATATTCAACGTGGCGTTGCTGGTGCTGACGCCTTTCGTGCCGTTTCTGGGCGAACTCATGCTGGCCTACACCGCGTACCAGATCGTCAACGAGGCAGTCGAGGGCGTGTGGGATCTTATTGAAGGGCACTTGGCCGAAGCCGGCGAGCATGTGCTGGGGGTGGTCACCGATGTTCTGCAACTGGCGGCATTTGCCAGTGGTGCGCAAATCGGCAATGCCTTCCGGCTCAAACTGTCGCCTCTCGTCGAAGGCATGAAACCGGTGCGGTCAATCGACGGCAAGACACGCCTCTGGCATCCGGACCTCACGCCCTACGAGCAACCGGCCCTGGCGTTGCCACAGACGTCAAAACCCGATGCGCTTGGGTTGCATCGTCACTCAGGCAAGATTGTCCTGCCCATCGAGGGCAAATACTTCGAAGTGCAGCGCGACCCGCAAAGCGATATGCACCGCATCCGCCATCCCGAACGGGCCCAGGCCTACTCCCCCGAGCTGCGCCACAACGGCCAGGGCGCCTGGGTCCTGGAGGGTGAAACGCCGCAAGACTGGGAAGGACCGAGATTGATGCAGCGTCTGGGACACTCCGTGGAGGGCCATACCCCGAGCGAACTGGAAAAGCTGCGCAGCATCAGCGGCACCCCGCAAGATTCCCTGCGTCGCATGCATGTCGAAAACACCGCCCCGCCTGCGTTGCTGACAGACACCCTCACCCGCTCGAAGGTCTGGGAGCGAACCCGCGCCATGAGCCGACTGGTGCGCACCGGGCAGCCGCTGCCTCCCGATGCGTACTGGTTCGAAAGCATTGCCCCGAGCCTGCCGGGATGGCCCGCCGACAAAGGCTTGAAAGTATATGAAAAGGCTGACCTGACGGGGAGTTTTCACCAGCACGGAAATGCAGCCGCCGCGCCTGAGAAGACGCTGAACATCAGCCTTGAGGACATGCTGAGCGGTAATCTGCCGGAACGTCTGGCGGCATTCCTGAGCGAACCGGACATGGCTGCCCTGCTGGGCAGGCAGTATCCCCGTCGCCAGCAAATCCAGGCTTTGCGCGAAGCACTTGCGCAAGCCGTGGAGAGGCGAACGCCCGAGATTTTCAACTACGAGTACCGACTCAAGGACCGCTCCGAAAACCCGCAGGTGCAATTGCTGCAAAATGCCGTTCCGGAACTGCCGTCCTCGGTGGCTCGTCCGCTGCTGGAACAGGCAACGGACGGCGAACAACGGGTCATGTCCGAACAACAGCGCATCCCGCTGCGACTGAAGAATCTGGCCCGTGAAAGCGCCTTTGAGTCCCGGGCCGCACGTGCCGTTGAAGGTCTGCACGAACCGGCGCTGCTGTCGCCGGATACCGAACGACTCATCCTCGATACCCTGAAGATTCACACCGATACCTTCGGCGATCTGCGCATCGATGTGCGGGATGGAACCCCTGACGGGCCTCTGCGCTCCAGCACCGGCCCCAAGGACGCCGACACCGTGCGAACGTTGATCAGGGATGAACATGGCCGCTACGAAGTGTTTGACGAAGCCCACAGAAAATTGCGTGACGCCGATGATGTCTACGAGGCAGTCCTGCTTGCCCTGCCTGAGGAAAAACGCACGGCTCTGGGTTATCGCTCCGGCCAGGGGCAGATGTTCAGACAATGGGTAATGGCCAGAACCGGGCAACCTGCGGAGCGTCGGACTCTGCTGGCCCGGCCGCCCTTGCGCGCCGTTGCGCCACGCCAGACCGAACTGCTGGTGCGAGGCCCGGGCATGTCAAAAATTCTCTGGCCGTTCGCGGAAAAAACCGTCGAAACCAAAGTGCAGGAGATGTACCCGCACTTCGATCAAAGCGAGGTGGCTGCATTCACCCGCTCTCTGCACGCCAAAGGCGACCCCCATCAGGAAATCGAGCGCCTGAAACAGGAACGCAAAGTCCTCGGACAGAAACTGGAGGATTGGCGCAAAAGCTACCTGCGTGACTATGACCCGGACGACGCCGGACGCCTGCCTGACGCCTATTGGGATTTCGAGCGCAAGGGCGGCAAGTTGATCTCAGAGCGCCTGATGGATTGTTTCGACAGAAAATCCGAGGCATTCGGCGAGCGCAGTACCAGCCTGGAAGGGGGTTATACCCTTGACCTGTCCACCGAGACGATGCCTCGTAATCTGGAGCGCTGGTGGAAGCAGATGCCGAATGATCTCAAACCTTTTCTGGAGCAGGTCACCAGCGTGAATCTGGACCTGCAGCAGTTCTCGCCCGGGCCGCACGGCCTGCTCAAGGACTTCCCCAATCTGCAACAGCTCAGCGCCAGGAACTGCGGCTTGAGAACGCTGCCCGAGAGCATCGGCCAACAGCGTCAGCTCAGGACCCTGCGCCTGAGTGACAACATGATCGAGCTGACGCCGCCCGCCATCGAGCAACTGCAAAACCTCGACCGCCTGGAAACCCTGAGGCTGGACAACAACCCGCTGGGCGATCCGCCGCCTGTCCACCGCATGCCGAAACTCAAGGTGTTGAACCTGGCCAATACGGATCTGCACGACTGGCCCCTTGGGCTGTTCAACCACCCGAGGCCAGAGGGCTTTTTCCTGGATCTGCGCAGGAACTGGATCCGCTCGATCCCGGACGTTGCGCCAGGCTCGGACAAGGCATTTATCATCGCCCGCACACGACTGGACCGGGAAAAGCTGTCCCCGACATTGCTCAGATCTTACGAGCTGTACCGCGAGTCCGTGGGAATCAGCCCCACAGTGACTTATCAACGCCCCGCCGAAGATTTGATGAGGCGGTGGACACCGCCCGATGATGCGTCCCTGTACAGCGAATCTCCCGGTACCGGTGTCTATCGACCGGAAGCCTGGCATGACCTGGTGGACGAACCGGACTCCGTCGGCTTCTTCACCGTCCTGGAAGGACTCACCCGATCGGCCGACTACCAGCAAGGAGGACGTGCGAAAGCACAGCTCACTGATCGTGTCTGGCGCATGGTCAATGCCATCGATATCGACACCCCGCTGCGCGAAGAACTGTTCCTCATGTCTACCGAGCCTGAAGGTTGCGAGGATGCCGGCACGCAGCTTTTCAATAACATGGGTGTGAAAGTACTGGCTTCGGAAGCCCGACATTTTTCAACCAGTGCGGCGGAAGTCGAAGGCAAACTGGTAACGCTGGCCAAAGGTTCCGCGCGTCTTGCGAAAGTGGGTGAACTGGCCCGGGCCGATATCAGGGCTCGACGTGGCAATCCCGATCAGGTCGAGGTCCACCTGGCCTATGAAACCGGACTGGCCAAGCGCCTGGAACTGCCGTGGCAATCCGAAGACATGAGATTCCGTCCGACTGCCGGGGTCACGGAGAACGCCGTCAACCAGGCATACGCGACCATCCTCGGCGCCGAGGCCGGCGACGGACTGGTCAACCAGATGCTCGAACAATCTTTCTGGGAGCAATACCTGCGCAAGCACTACCCGAGCGAGCTCGCCCGAAACACCGACTTTCATCAGGACAAACTGGAACTGCTGTCCTTGACGAAAGAGTGGCAGGAAGCACAAAGCCAGGGCCAGGAACCTGTGGGCCTGCTCAAGCGGCTGGTGAAACTTGCCGAGAAACTTTCCGTCCCGCTGGAGGACGTCCTGGAGGGCGAGGAAATGAGCCAGGAGAGGTATGAAAGCCTGCAACGGGACATCGGTTATCAGGAGAAGGAACTGAGCAGACGCTTGACCCGTGAAGCCATGGCTCGGGCTGGAATCTGACACCCGACAACCTGCCCTGCGCACGGAAGGCAGACATTGTCGCTGCCTTGCGCGCGCAGTTTCCGGCTCTACGCTTCCGAATCCCAGATCACCGTGATGTTGCCCCTGAGTGTGTCATTGACACCGGGGCGCACCACATAAGCGATGGCGTCCGGGGGCATTTCGAACCTCAGGTTGCCTGACTTGCGATCCACATAATGCCCGGGCTGGAACGGGCCAACCCACGCGTTGTTCATTAGCAGAACATCCTTGACCGGCGCCCCGTCGGGCCCTGTGATGCCGCCGGGCAAACTGAGTTTCGTGTGCACCCAGGTCGTACTCGACTGCCCGTTCAATCGGCATTCGGGACCGGAGGGCTGGAACGAATCGCACAGCATCATGACCTTGAATCCAGCGGACGCGGAGATGTTGAACGCCTGATCGCGATAAATCCGCGCCGGAGGTGTACCGCTGGCAATCCAGCGCTGCCAGCCGCCCTCGGGCTCAAGGGAAACCTTGTTCCCGCCGGGTGGCAAGTCGACCTTGAGCGTGTGTTGCACGTCCAGCACCAGGTCCAGGGTCAGGTTGTTGTCGAGCGGCCTCATCATTGAACCGAAATCGATATGCCCACCCGAACCGAGGAGGTAAGGCATCGAGCCGGTGTATTGCCCGGTCGACATCGTCAGGGGATTGGGCGTGCGCAACTCGTAGGCAAAATCGAGCGTGGAAAACGCCATCGACGGAATCATGTAGGCCGCCGTCTTTGTACAGGTGGCCTCGACCGGCGCTTTCCAGAAAAACCGATAGGTCGTGGGGGTGTGGTATCCGACACCGGCGTACTGACAAGGTGGCGGCGCATAGACCCAGCCACTGCCCCAGAGCAGGCTATGGGCTTGCGCCTGGTCCGACACCCCGACCAGACTGGTCGCCGGCGCGCTGAGGTGGTATTGGGAGCCGACACCCGTGATCCGCACTTCGACGATTGCGGTTTCCTGGGTGTCCTTGTTGGTCACCACCAATGGTCGCCAGTTGGAAGGCACGCGCACCGGCACGCTGTCGCCGGGCATCACCGCACGAACGGACTGGAACACCAACGGTGTGCGGATACTGAACATATTGTTGTCTGCACACTGCGCCGGATAATCCGCGCAATAGCCGCTGTTCGGGGTCACGTTGATAAACATGTTTTTGCCGGGTTTGGCAGGATCGGGCTGGAACACCGCCCGGATTTCCTGATTCGCGGCTTGCGTCGCCGACAGGCTCAGAGCCGCCAGTACGCCCATCCAGGTTGTAGCGCTTTTCATCGTTGCAAATCGCCTGCTGATCGATAAAGGGGAGCGGTCGGCTTTCATGCGCCCGGCGCCCTGGCGTTGAACAGCAACATCACATTGCCGCTGTAGTCTCCCGGGCGATACCCACCGGCGGGCTTCATCGGTTCGATTTCCAGCAGGACCCGTTTACCGATTGCTGCGTCTTCCTTCGACACCACTTCTCGCGGCGGCACTTCGGGTCCCAATACCACGCCATTGAAACTGACCTTCAGCCAGATCTCTTCACCCGACCGGCCGTTCGACAGGTAGGCAGGGCTGTCCAGACGTGCTTCGATTGCACTGGTGTCATGCCGCACGTCGAAATCCTTGCGCAGGCTGCTCAAGGTTGATGATGGGTAATCCCAGAACAGTTGCTGTGTGCGATGCACCCAGTCCGGTTCGACGGGAACGACGTAGAACGGCCGGCTCGGAATCGTCAGCGACACTTCGAAGACGTGTTCTTCCCTGGCAGCCCCGGCCAGAGCACTCATCAGTCCGCCGGCCACCATCATCGCCAGGCGAGCGCATTGCTTGATCATGTCTTGTTACCTGCTGCGTCAATGGAGAACGGGATCAACGACTCACGACCTTGAGGGTTTTCTTGCTGTCGCCCTCGATCAGAAAGAAGCGGTATTCGCGGCCCTTCTCCTTGTCGAAGGCAAAGGACTTGCCGGCCAGCACGTGGTGCTTGGTGACTGCCCCGCAATCGCTGTCGTTGCTCACCGAACAGCTTTTGAACTCATCGACGATGACTACGGAGTTACCGTTGTTACGCAGTTCGTAACGGCGGTCGCTTTCCTCGACGGCTGTCTGGAAGCGAGTGTCCTTGGGCCGGACAAACAGGATGGTGCCGAAGCCCGTCATCAGGTTGACCCCCGCCGACAAGCTCTTGGCGTAGTCCTCGCGCTCCTCTTCCCCCACCACAAACGCATCTTCCTTTTCCGGCACCACCGGTACGAAACGCACACGGAAGTAACGCTCTCGTGTCCGCTCGCCCATGTACAACAGCCGCGTTCCCTGCATGCCTTCGGCTGGTACGATCAAACGTGCCGGGCTGGCCATCACGCCATCGCGAGCGGCTCCGCCGGCAACGTTCTCCAACGGGATTTCCTGCGGTTTGCCATCGGCGTCGTACACGATTTCCAACACGTTTACCTTGACGAAGGCCGTGCTGTCGCCGCTGTTGAACACGCGTTTGAGGTAGGTACTCTTGTCGCCGTCCAGGTAGTCATACACCGTGCCGACATTGATCTGTGGCCCGGCCAGCGCAGGCCCGCCAAGCAGACCGAGCAGTGAAAGCAGAAACAGGCGTTTCATCGTCTTCAACCTTTTTGAAAAATGGAAAGGGGCGGCCCGGATCGTCAGACTTCCGAGTCCCAGATAATGGTGATATGGCCCGTGAGCGTGTCGTTGACGCCCGGTTGCAGAAAACTGTCGATGTACCTCTGAGGTATCTCGAAGCGCAGGTTGCCGGGCTTGCGATCGACATAGTGAGTAGGCTGGAACGGGCCGATCCAGAGGTTGTGGGCCAGTGTGCCGCTCCAGCCATCGGCACCACCGGGGCCGACGATTCCCGGGGGGACAGTGAGTTTCGTTTCCACCCTGGCACTTCGGCCCGTCGGGCTGCCCATTTGGCACTCGCTACCGCCCAGCGAATCGCACTGCATCGTCACCTTGAAGCGTGAGGAAGCCGACAGGTAATACGGCTGGTCGCGGTAGAACCGGGTCGGTTTGCGACCGTTGTCGAGCCAGGTCTGCCAGCCCCCCGCAGGTTCCAGAGTCACCTTGTTGCCGCCCGGCGGCAGATCGATCTTCAGGGTGTGTTGCACGTCCAGGACGAAGTCGAGACTCACGCTGCCATCGTCCGGACTCATCAACGGCCCCAGGTCGAAATCACCGCCCGAGCCGAGGCTGTAAGCCAGTGAACCGGTGTACAGCCCGGACGACATGCCCAATGGATTGGGTGTTCGCAACTCGTAGGTAAAGTCCAGCGTGTTGAACGTGATCGCCGGGATGGCATACGCGGCATATTTGGCGCAGGGCGCTTCGACCGGCGCCTTCCAGAAAAAACGGTAGGTATTGGGCGTGTACGCACCTACACCGCTGTACTGACAGGGAGACGGTGCGTAGACCCAACTGCTGGTGGTCCACAGTTTCTGATGGCCCTCGAGCGCGTCCGTCACCCCCACCAGATTGGCGGCCGTATCACTGAGTATGAAATCCGACCCGACCCCGATAATGCGCACCTCGACGGTTTCCGTCTCTTGCGTATCTCTGTTGGTGACCGTCAGGCGACGCCAGTTCGAAGGGGCCTTGGGCGCGATGGCATCCCCTGCCCGCAAGGCCCGGTTCGAGTTGAAACGAACGGGGATCTGGATGCTGAACATCTTGTGATCGGCGCACTGATCCGGATAAGTCGCGCAGTACCCGCTGTCGGGCGTCTGATTGACGAACTCATTCTTGTTCGGGTGAGCAGGATCGGGCTGGAACAACGCTCGTATTTCCTGACTGGCCGCCTGTACCGGCGAAACGCCCAGCGCCATTGACAGTCCCAGCCACCACGTAGACCTTGTCATGGGTTCAACCCGCCTTCTGATCGGTTGCGTTGACATCGGCCAATGTATCGGGGGTGCAGCGCAGATCACCGATCATCAACACGTTGTTCTCACTGCGATGACGATCGGCATCGAGGCGGAACTGGCACAACAGCTGTTGCCCCTGACGCACCTCCAGCGTTGGCGAACCGGCGTTCATTTCCATCGAAAAGAAACCATCGACCTCCGTCACCCCGCGACTGGCGTGGTTGATCACGTGGTGCCCCTTGAGCGGCCGGCCCTGCGCGTCGACCAGCCGTCCGAGCACGGTCATGGTTTTCATCACGCGCACCTTGCGGTACTCCACGCCACCCTTGTTCATGTGATATCGGGTCCGTGCCGGCTCGATGGTGGCGGCCGGAACGGTATTGCCCTCGAAGTCGAAGCTCACCGAACTGTTCTGATAGGCCGTGATCGGGATGAAGTTGCGGCCCGGTCGCAACGGCGCACTCGCACCGCTGTAATCGTCGGCACGCAGCGCGATGTCATCGATGTCGGATTCGACGTCGACAATCATTCCGGCGCCGCGCATCTCGTGCTGACTGGTCAGCACCATTTGCTCGCCCCCCATCACCAGCGTGCTGTCCAGGTTCAGGCCACCGGTGAAGTTGCCGTTGTACGACGAGCGCTGGACGAAGCCGTCGCCATTGAGCGAGTCGGTGCGAAAGCTCGCCAGGCTGGACATCCCGACGCCATAGGTGTCGGTCAGCGCGGTCACCGAGACGTTTTGCAGCACATGGTCCTGCAGATTCTTGCGCCAGCCGAGGGAGGCATTGTTGTCGCGTCCGCCTTCGCGTGCCGTGCGTGAGCCGATGCTGCCGGTGATCTGCTGGCCCGGACCGCCGAGCGCCAGATTGACGCTCAGATCGACCCCGCGATTGCGCGCATCACCGCTGCTGAAACTGCCGGGCCGGTCGAAAAGTGAAAGCCGCCAGTTGGCATCGCTGCCGAGCAACACGGCGCGCTGATTCCAGCCCAGATCCACACCGATACCTTCGGTGTTGCCTTCACTGTGGGAGACACGGGCATTGATCGAGCTTTTGCTGCTGACCCGGTGATTGAGCGCCAGCGACGAATTGCTGGTCTGCCCGACGAACACATTGCGCTGACGCACCCGGGTGCCATCGGGCAGCGTGTCGTAAATGTCCGTGGTATCCAGCCAGCTGCGGCTATGACTCATCACCAGGCTGCCGGCGCCATAGTTGTAAAGCCCTTGCAGGTCCAGACCGGTGCCATGGTCCTCGGTCTGATAAACGTTGGCGAACAGGCTGAAGCTGTTGGCCAGTGTCCAGTCGATGGAACTGCCGTATTGCAGCTTTTCGCGGATCTGTCGTGCCGAAAGCCCCAGAATCACCCGTGGATGCCACAGATAATTGATCGACGCGCCGGCCGTGGGGTCGCCGCTGGCCTGACGGTCCCAGTTGCTGAGCAGTTTGGCTTCCTGCCCCGCGAACAGGTTGTAGCGCCAGCGCTCGTCGAGGTTGCGCCAGTTGTTCGGCTTGTACACCAGTTCCTGAGTGGTCGACGTGGTCTGGCCATCCTCGATCAGGCGCACCTCGACTTCATAGATACCGCCAGGCAACGGCCGGGTATCAAGGGTTTGCAGCCCCGCCGGCACCGATTGCGTATTGATCAACAGCCCGTCGCGATAGACCTCCACCGATGCCTGGCGGTTGGCCGTGACATAGATCGGATAGATGCTGGGCTTGGGCGAGTTGATCGCCAGATTGTCGGAACTGCCGTACATCAAGCCCACGGTGGTATCCGGGCTGGTGCCGAAGGTGCGGGGCTGACGGGTCAGGCCCTCGGACGCCGGCGTAAAGTAGCCCAGGCGCACGAAACTCCCGTGCAATTCGCGTTGCGTATGCAGTTCATGCACGGCGTGATACAGCTGATCATCCGGCCCGCCAAGACGGGCCAGTTGCATGTTGAATGTCTGGCTCCAGTTGCCCAGGCTACCGCTGGCTTCCAGGCCGAAACGCCCGCCCAGATCCTGTTCCTGGCCACCATTTAGGTTGAGCTGGTTACGTACGATGAGGCCGCTGCTGCCGCCTTCGGGCTGATCATGAAAGCGCTTGGCCTCGGTGTCGCGCTCGGCGTTTTCGGTGACGATCGATACCAGTGAGCTTTCCAGGTTGTAGTGCACCGCCAGCATTTGCTCGGGGCATTGCCCGGTACAGGCGCCGAGGGCAACGCCCGGTTTGAGATAGCTTGCCCAGACGTCCCGCTCTGCGGCACTGAAGCGGCTGTCATGGGTATCGGTGAATTCCAGCAATGTCAGGCGATCGTCACGGGACAAGACCACCATGGCCTCACCCAGCGGTTGTTGATCGAGCTCCACCCGCACGGCCAATGGAACATCAAAAAAGTGCTCTTCAAAATCCGTCGGCAAACCTTTGGCCTGAGCCAACAAGCTTCGCGGTGTCGTACCGGAAGCCGCAGGTGCCGCCACAGCTGCGGCACAAAACAGCAACGCAAGCGCAGCCGCGATGGGCGTCATCGGGAACATGAACAGTTACTCTGATTACAAACAGACAAGAAGTCCGACTGACAGAAAGTTCTGTCAGTCGGCTTTCGTTACTTTCGGAAGTCAGAGCTTGACACTGTCCACCGGAGTAACAGCATCAAACATCATGGTCACCGCGCCGGTATAGTCGCCCGGCGTAAAGTTGGTGCCCTTGGCAGTAATGGTGACCGGTGCGCGATAGTTCACATCGGACTCGGATTCACCGACCACCATCTGCGGGGTTTGCGTGAGCACCACATTATTGAACTTGACTTCCAGATCGATAATGCTCGAACCGCCGATCAGTTTCGGTACGCCTTCCAGAGAACCGTGTACCGACCCGTTGTTGTTGCGCACATCGAAGAAGCCATTGACCGGTTTCATGGTGCCGGTGATCGGGCTGAAGCTCATGTCCTGATCCTTGCTGACCAGGTCAGGGTCAACCGGTACCACGTAGAAACCGTTGGTTGGCACATGGGCCACCAGGCTGATGGAGTGACGCGCTTCGCCGGCAGCAAACACCATGGAAGAACCCAGTGCCAGTGCAGCCAGTGGAGCAGCCATTGCGATTTTCTTGAACATCATTCATACCCTGTCTTTTTAAAGGATGGAGCATTGAAAGTTCAAAACAACACTTGCCCGGACGGTTCGTGCCGGTTTGAACTTTCAACGCCGGGGCATGATCGACGGTTATCAATCGAAAGTAAGCAGGCAACTTCCCACGAACGTGTAGTTAAAGATGCTCATAACCAGAAAGAAAAAACGCCAGTTTTCAAATATCAACAACAATGCCTGTAAGTCATACCCTACATACACTTTCAGATAAAAAACCATACAGCACTTACAACTAACAAACTCGGCAATAATGACACTTTTTAGAGTACATACTCAATCAATTCTAGAGTTACGACTTTAACTTTACGGTCATCCATCCCAAAAGAAAGCCACTCTCTCAAGGGGCTTGCGAAAGAGGTCTTCAGGTTCCTCGACCATTCGTCAGGGCAGAGGCGAGCTCAGGGAAAAATCGCTTGCCGGTCGTCAAAGATATATCTTAAGTTGTATCTAAACACGACGAGAGAAGACTGAAATGAGAGACCATCATTCCCCCCACCGCGAGCACGGCGACAGCCGGGACGGCTTCGAAAAACGCCACGGACGCGAGCGCGGCGGGCGCGGCCCCCGGGTATTCGCACCGGGCGATCTGAAATTGCTGCTGCTGGCATTGATCGCCGAACAGCCGTGCCACGGCTACGACCTGATCCGCCAGATCGAAACCATGTTCGACGGCGCCTACAGCCCAAGCCCCGGCGTGATCTACCCGACCCTGACGTTTCTCGAAGAGAGCGAAATGATCAGCGGCGATGCCGAGGGCGGCAAAAAGCGCTACGCAATCACCGATGCCGGCCGCCAATCACTGAGCGAACAAGCTGTAGCGCTGGACGGCGTGCGCATGCGCATCGATGTCAGCAAGCGCTCATTGCGCGGCCACGACCGGCCACCGGAAATCCATGAAGCGGTGCACAACCTGCGCCACGCCTTGCAGATGCACCACGGGCGCTGGAGCCCGGAAGAAATCCTGCGGGTGCGCGACCTGCTCAATGACACCGCAAAAGCCATCGTCGACGGCCCCGCCGTTCAATCTGCCCCGGAGAAAGCCGAATGACCGCAGTCGATACCCAGACCATTCACCGCGTCATGCATGAAATCAAACGTCGCCGACTGGAAGTGTTGCGGGTGGTAGACCTGACCCCGCGCATGCGCCGCATAACCCTTGGCGGGCCGGAACTGGCCGGGTTCATCAGCCTCGGTACCGACGATCACGTCAAACTGCTGTTCCCGCAGAACGCCGAGCAGGCTGCCGCGCTGGAAACCCTGGTGCTCGGCGCCGGCAAGAGCGATGTGCCGATGCCCGAAATGCGTGACTACACCCCACGCCGCTACGACCTCGACAAGCTTGAACTGGACATCGATTTCGTCCTGCACGGCGACGGCCCTGCCTCGACCTGGGCCGAACAGGCCCAACCTGGGCAGTTCCTGCACATCGGCGGCCCGCGTGGCTCGATGATCGTGCCGGACATTTTCGACAGCTACCTGCTGATCGGCGACGAAACCGCCCTGCCCGCCATTGCCCGTCGCCTCGAAGGCCTAGCGGCCAATCGCAAGGCGCTGGTGGTGATCGAAGTGGAGAACGGCAAGGAGCAGCAAACGCTGGAAAGTGCGGCGCAGGTCAACGTGATCTGGGTGCTGCGCGAGGGCGGCAAGGACAACCTGCTGACCACTGTCAAACAATTGCAGGTGCCCAAGGGCAATCTGTATGCGTGGGTGGCGACAGAAACGAAAGTCTCGCGGCAGATTCGCCGGGTACTGCTCGATGATCACGGGCTGGACGAGCAGTTCGTCAAAGCCGTCGGCTACTGGCGTGCCGAGGGCTCCGAAGAAGAGTGACTACAAGTGGCGGCGCTATTTGCGCCGCCCTTGCCAGCGGTCGATGCCAATCACCAGCAACGCAATCAGCACAAACCCCACCAGAATCCCGCCGGCATTGACGAACACCTGTGGATAACCCAGCAACGCCACGTCAATGAACGGATAGGCGTAAGCCCCCAACAGATGCCCGCGCAGCAGCGCATAGGCGAAGTACACCAGCGGATAGATCAGCCACAACGGCAGATGCTTCAGATGCAAGGTGCCTTTCGGCACGCACACCCACCAATAAACCAGGAACAGCAGCGGCATCAGGTCGTGGAGCAATTCGTCAGCAATAAACTGCCAGCCCTGCGGATGCCACAGATGCCGCAGAAGAATGCTGTAAGCCAGGCCCACCACCGCAATGCTGACGGCAATTCCACTGCTGACCCAGGGTTGCAGAAACCAGCGCCGCGCAGCGGATTCACGATC
The DNA here is from genome assembly GCF_054071635.1 of Pseudomonas sp. SDO52101_S400. Lineage (NCBI taxonomy): Bacteria > Pseudomonadati > Pseudomonadota > Gammaproteobacteria > Pseudomonadales > Pseudomonadaceae > Pseudomonas > Pseudomonas sp. SDO52101_S400. The sequence continues at coordinate 90,276 of NZ_JBSVWF010000020.1, forward strand.
TGTCACCGCACAGGTCAGCACCACCGCCACCAGGGTGTTGGTGATCACCGTGAAGTAACTGAAGAAACTCACCAGCCCGCCCAACAGACTGGCGCCGACGCTCAGGCGTGCGAAGAAAATCAGGTACAGCTGAATTCCCAGACCCGCCCAGCCCAGCACCGCAACCGAAGTGATCAGGCGTCGCCGCAGCACGGCGTTCATCTCAGAGTGGACGCTTGGTGCGCATCAGTTTCACGTACAGGCGCTCGACCTTTTCCCGGGCCCACGGCGTCTTGCGCAAAAAGGTCAGGCTCGACTTGATGGTCGGATCGCTCTTGAAGCAACGGATGTCGATGCGCTCGGCCAGGCCCGACCATTCGTAGTGGGTCACCAGTGCATTGAGGATCTGTTCGAGGGTCACGCCGTGCAGCGGATCGGGGTTGTGGTCGTTCATGCCGGGCCTTTGGGCGAAGTAAAAATGCAGAAGCCGCGCACCTTAGCCGAGGGGCTGAGCCGGTGGAAGGCCTTCCTTCAAATGTAGGTGAACCGCGCAAGATCGCAGGCTCCGTCAACCCCGGCAATGTGATCGATTGACGCACTGTTACCGAATCCGAAAGGGTTCATGTCTGCAAAAGCACTTTGTGTTTTTGTAACAGGACATTATCCTGCCGCCCTTCTGCTGAATCGCTTCACTGCCTGCGTCAAATCGTAGCGGTCAGTTCATCCCCCAAAAAAGATCAAGAAAGACCATTTCATGCCCGATTTTCCGTTCTCCCGAGACAGCGCTATCTCAACCCTGCGCCTGATCGGCGGCTGCACCGCCCTTGGCCTCGCCACCTGCACCCAGGCCGCTCCGGCCTTCGACAGTGAATCACCGTATATGCTCGGTGACTGGAACGGCACCCGCAGCGAACTCTCGGCGAAAGGCATCGACTTCAAGCTCGACTACACCGGCGAAATGGGCAGCAACCTGCACGGCGGCTATGACCATGACCGCACCGCACGCTACAGCGACCAGTGGGGCCTCGGCACCCATCTGGACCTGCAAAAACTGCTGGGCTGGAACGATGCCGAATTCCAGTTGACCGTGACCAAACGCAACGGCAACAACATCAGCAACGACCGCATCAACGACCCGCGCGTCGGTGGCTTCACCTCGGCCCAGGAAGTCTGGGGCCGTGGCCAGACCACGCGCCTGACGCAGATGTGGTACCAGCAGAAATTCTTCGATCAGAAGCTCGACATCAAGGTCGGCCGTTTCGGCGAAGGCGAAGACTTCAACAGCTTCCCGTGCGACTTCCAGAACCTGGCGTTCTGCGGCTCCCAGGTCGGCAACTGGGTCGGCGGCATCTGGTACAACTGGCCGGTCAGCCAATGGGCGCTACGCGTCAAATATCACCTGACGCCGGAACTGTACGCACAAGTCGGCGCCTACGAGCAGAACCCGTCAAACCTCGATCGCGGCAACGGCTTCAAACTCAGCGGCAGCGGCACCCAGGGCGCGATCCTGCCGATCGAATTGGTCTGGAAGCCCAAGCTCAACGGCCTGCCGGGCGAATACCGCGCCGGTTACTACTACAGCAACGCCAAGGCCACCGACGCCTATAAAGACAGCAACGGCCAGCCGGCTGCCTTGAGCGGCGAGGCCTATCGCAGCGCTTCGAGCAAGCACGGCGTGTGGCTCGGCGTGCAGCAGCAGATCACCAGCGTCGCCAGCGACAACTCCCGTGGTCTGAGCGTGTTCGCCAACGGCACGATGCACGACAAGAAGACCAACGCCATCGACAACTACGTCCAGGCCGGCCTGGTCTACAAAGGCCTGTTCGACGCCCGCGCCAAGGACGACATCGGTTTCGCCCTGGCCCGCGTCCACGTCAACCCGGCGTATCGCAAGAACGCCGAGGCGACCAACCAGGCCCGCGCCGTCTATGACTACGACGATCCGTCCTTCCTGCCACCGCAGGACACCGAATACAGCGCCGAACTCTATTACGGCGTGCACGTCACGAACTGGCTGACCGTGCGCCCGAACCTGCAATACATCCGCCACCCCGGTGGCGTGGACAAGGTCGATGACGCACTGATCGGCGGGATCAAGATCCAGTCGTCGTTCTGATTTCAGTTTTGCAATGAACCATGCCCGCGCCCAATCGTCATCTAAAGTGACTACAGCGCGGGACTACATAAACGTCACGGAGAATCACACTATGAGCACCGAAAGTGCTTCGAGTCGAGGCCGCCTGCTACCGGGCCTGCTCGGTATTCTGCTTCTACTGATGGGCCTGGCCATGCTGGCCGGGGGAATCAAGCTGAGTACGCTCGGCGGCTCGCTGTACTACCTGCTGGCCGGTATCGGCATCACGCTGACCGGCATTCTGATGCTGATGCGTCGCCGCGCAGCACTGGGCCTGTACGCCATCGTGCTGTTTGCCAGCACCGTCTGGGCGCTGTGGGAAGTCGGTCTGGACTGGTGGCAACTGGTGCCGCGCTTGGCACTGTGGTTTGTCCTCGGTTTCGTGATGCTGCTGCCGTGGTTCCGTCGCCCGCTGCTGATCAACGGCCCGGCGCCGATGGGCACTGGCGGCCTGACCGTGGCTGTGATTCTGGCCGGTGTCACCGCGCTGGCCAGCCTGTTCACCCACCCGGGCGAAACCTTCGGCGAACTGGGTCGCGACACTGCCGACACCACCAGCACCGCGCCAGCCATACCCGATGGCGACTGGCAGGCTTACGGCCGCACCGAATTCGGTGACCGTTACTCGCCCCTGAAGCAGATCACCCCGGCCAACGTCGGCAAGCTGCAGGAAGCCTGGCGCATCCAGACCGGCGACCTGCCGACCGCCGATGACCCGGTGGAACTGACCAACGAAAACACCCCGCTCAAAGCCAACGGCATGCTCTACGCCTGCACCGCCCACAGCAAAGTGTTGGCGCTGGACCCGGACACCGGCAAGGAACTGTGGCGCTTCGACCCGCAAATCAAGAGCCCGGTCGGCTTCAAGGGCTTCGCGCACATGACCTGCCGTGGCGTGTCGTACTACGACGAAGCCGCCTACGCCAAGTCTGAAAACGCAGCCTCCGCCGTCATCTCCGAGGCCGGCAAAGCCGTCGCTCAGGCGTGCCCGCGTCGCCTGTACCTGCCAACTGCCGATGCACGCCTGATCGCGTTGAACGCCGACACCGGCAAGATCTGCGAAGGTTTCGGCAACAAAGGTGTGGTTGACCTGACCCAGGGCATCGGCCCGTTCACCCCGGGTGGCTACTACTCCACCTCGCCAGCCGCGATCACTCGCGATCTGGTGATCATGGGCGGTCACGTTACCGATAACGAATCGACCAACGAACCGTCCGGCGTGATCCGCGCCTACGACGTGCGCGACGGTCATCTGGTATGGAACTGGGACAGCAACAACCCGGACGCCACCGAACCCTTGGCTCCAGGCCAGATTTACAGCCGCAACTCGGCGAACATGTGGTCGCTGGCCAGTGTTGATGAAAAACTCAACATGGTTTACCTGCCACTGGGCAACCAGACCCCAGACCAGTGGGGCGCCGACCGCACCCCGGGCGCCGAGAAATTCAGCGCCGGTATCGTCGCGCTGGACCTGGCCACCGGTAAAGTGCGCTGGAACTACCAGTTCACCCACCACGACCTGTGGGACATGGACGTCGGCAGCCAGCCAACCCTGCTGGACATGAAAACCGCCGACGGCATCAAACCTGCGCTGATCGCCCCGACCAAACAGGGCAGCCTGTACGTCCTCGACCGTCGTGACGGCACGCCGATCATCCCGATCAAGGAAATCCCGGTTCCGCAAGGCGCCGTGAAAGGCGACCACACCGCACCGACCCAGGCCCGCTCGGACCTGAACCTGCTGGCCCCGGAACTCACCGAAAAAGCCATGTGGGGCGCCAGCCCGTTCGACCAGATGCTGTGCCGCATCCAGTTCAAGGAACTGCGCTATGAAGGTCAATACACGCCTCCGTCGGAACAGGGCAGCCTGATCTACCCGGGTAACGTCGGCGTGTTCAACTGGGGCGGTGTTTCTGTCGACCCGGTTCGCCAGATGCTGTTCACCAGCCCGAACTACATGGCCTTCGTCTCGAAAATGGTGCCACGCGAAAAAGTCGCCGCCGGCAGCAAACGCGAGAGCGAAACCGCTGGCGTGCAGCCAAACACCGGCGCGCCATACGCGGTGATCATGCACCCGTTCATGTCGCCACTGGGCGTACCGTGCCAGGCCCCGGCCTGGGGCTACGTCGCCGGTATCGACCTGACCACCGGCAAAATCGTCTGGAAACGCAAAAACGGCACCAGCCGCGACAGCTCGCCAATCCCGATCGGCTTCACCCTGGGCGTACCAAGCATGGGCGGCTCGATCGTTACGGCTGGCGGCGTCGGCTTCCTCAGCGGCACCCTCGACCAGTACCTGCGCGCCTACGACGTGAACACCGGCAAGGAACTGTGGAAATCGCGTCTGCCTGCTGGCGGCCAAGCGACCCCGATGACCTACACCGGCAAGGACGGCAAGCAATACGTCCTGCTCGTGGTGGGTGGTCACGGTTCGCTGGGCACCAAGATGGGTGACTATGTGATTGCTTACAAACTGCCGGAATAAGCTTCAGCGGCGGTAAAAGGAAAGGCGATGCCCTGTGAGGGGTGTCGCCTTTTTTGTGGGCTGCGTTTTTTACACGGGTGTTTATGTCCTACAGACGGGGTGTTTGCAGGGAATGTTTCTGACATGCCGCGTCGGTTGTGGCTCGGAAATGGGGTGGATAGGCTTTGGGGGTCGCTGCAAATTCAGCGAACGGGCTTGGTCGTCCGGGTTTAGAATGGCGCACTTTTCAGCATGCTTAATGGCGAACTGTGCGTGGGAGGGCTAACGGCCCTGCCGGGTATCCATTCCCTGGTCGACCAACCTGCGTACGGTTCGCCACCCTATTGCTTGGTCGCAGTGAGCGGCGAACTCCACATCCCGAATGGAGTTCCATCATGAAAAAGCCAACACCGAATCCACCCGAAACCGACGACACCTCTCCCTACGAATCCGCCGATTCAAAGAAACTCCACGAAGCCGCCGAGCGCGCGCTCGACCATCACTTCAATCCCATTCCGAAAAAATGCCCCGGTCGCCGACCGAGCCAGATGTTCCAGATCTCGCCAGACATGGACGATGAAAGCCTGTTGGCCCATGCCTGTGAGTCCCTGGCTACCGCAAGTGTCATGGCCAGTGATGTAGCGGCTTTTGTCGATACGCCGCAGCGGCACCGGATCCTGGGAATCCAGCAGGTGATCATGCTGGCGGAACTGGCGGTGAATCGGGTGCTGGATAATGTCGAGGTCAGTCGATATCCGGCGTAAATGCTGATGAGGTCTCTGCGGGAGTCAGGCTTGCGGTGAGTCAGTCAGGACGCTGCCCTCACCCTAGCCCTCTCCCGGAGGGAGAGGGGACTGACCGCGTTGTCTGGGAGAGGTACGCCGACGTGAGATACCGAGTCGAACTCAGGTTTTAGAGCCCCAATCGGCTCCCTCCTCCTCTCACCATCACCTTCTCCCTCTGCTCTTCCCTGCTCTTCCCTGCTCTTCACCACTCAACACGATGAGCGTTAGCTCGAGTAAAGCTCTTGACGTGCCGGCCCCATCGGAAGGCTGAGTGGAGGGATTTATCCGGGGGTGGGA